>CANQIW010000015.1 GCA_947624055.1 uncultured Lachnospiraceae bacterium | reverse complement strand
CTGAAAATCCAGTCTTTACAAGGGTTTAAAGGGTGTCCAACTGTTACGAAAAGGTAATTAGACTGTCAAACTTCCGAGCACCCTTGTCAAAGAATAGTATATAGAATAAATATTTGACAAATACATAGGTCTATTCTAAAATAATATAGTTATGGTAACTATGGAAATACCTTACAGCACAGGATATCGGCCAAATATGATCTGCATCATATTTGTATGACATTCACGTAATAGACTTGTTGCAGAAAAGCGGCTCACAAAGGAATAAAAATGGCTATCCTTATAAAAAACATTACAAAGTCATTTACCAAAAACGATAACTCCGGACAGCTGGCCATCCTGAATGACATCTCGCTGGAGATCTCCAATCAGGAATTTATCTCTTTCGTCGGCCCGTCCGGCTGCGGCAAGTCTACCCTGCTGCGGATTATCGCCGGACTGCTGACGCCGGAGAGCGGCAGCGTGGAGGTGGACGGAGTGCCGGTAAAAAAGCCCGAGAGCGACCGCATGCTGGTCTTTCAGGATTACGTGCTGTTTCCCTGGCTGACTGCTGAGAAAAACATCGCCATGGGGCTTAAGCTGGCCGGCAAAGACAGGGAATACATCGACCGCAAGGTGAAATGGGCGATCGAGATGATCGGCCTGCAGGGATTTGAGAAATCCTACCCGCACCAGCTCTCCGGCGGCATGAAGCAGCGCGTGGCAATCGCGCGGGCTCTCGTGATGAATCCGAAGATCCTGCTTCTGGACGAACCGTTCGGGGCTCTGGACTCTTACACAAAGATGAAGCTGCAGGACGAGCTTGTCCACCTGTGCGCCAAAAAAGAATTCACAACCTGCCTGGTCACACACGACAGTGAGGAGGCCGTGTTCCTTTCGGACCGGATTGTCGTGTTTACTGGTTCACCGGCTGAGATAAGGGAGATCATACCGGTGGATCTGCCGCGTCCGCGCGACAGGATGAGTAAGGAATTCACAGCAATACGAGATCGCATTCTGAGCCTGACCGCATCCGGCATGTCCGGGCGCTGAGTACGCTTACAGCAGGTCGAACCGTCGGCCGACGCGGCTGTGGCTGCAAGAATGAAATAAGTAATAAGGGGTCTAATTTCACATGAACGAAGCAACCTTTCAGAAGGTTATCGCGCAGAAAGCGGCGCTCTATGGGGACAGCCGCGTGATCGTCTGCGCGAGAACCGGGAAAACTCTGACTTACCGCCAGTTGAAGGAGCAGACAGAAGCAATGGCGCGGGCGCTGACGGCACAGGGGCTGTCCGCCGGAAACGCCGTAATTCTCATGATGGAAAACAGCGTGGAATTTGCTGTCTCCTTTTTTGGCGTCACACAGTTCGGCGGAGTCGCGGTTCCGGTCAATACCGGGCTCAAAACCGCGGAGCTGGACTATCTGATCAGTGACTCACAGGCTGCCGCTGTCCTGCTCTTCGGGACACTCAGCGAACAAATCCCATCAAAGTACAGAAAAAATATTGTCGCCCTTGCAAACGGCTGCACACTGCTGAAGATTTCCGACGGCACGCCGAAGGACGCAGGATGTGCTCCACGGCCGGAAAGCACCGGAAACGGAGGATTGAGATCCGATGATCCAGGATACATCCAGCAGCCGGAAAACACTGGCAGCGAATTGAGCTCCGACGATCCGGGATACGTCCAGCAGCCGGAAAACACTGGCAGCGAATTGAGACCCGCCGATCCGGGATACGTCCAACAGCCGGACGATGTGGCGATGATGCTCTACACCTCCGGGACGACCGGTCACCCCAAGGGCGTGATCCTGAGCTACCAAAATCTGCTCTCCAAGGCGGAGCATATCCGCGAGGCTCATCAGCTCACAAGGGATGACGTCGTGCTCTGCGTGCTTCCGTGGTTTCACATCAACGGGCTGGTGATCACCCTGATCACCCCGCTCGTCTCGGACGGCAGGATCATAATCGGCGGGAAATTCAGCGTCACAAATTTCTGGAGTGATGTGGAAAAATACCGTGCGACCTGGTTCAGCGGCGTTCCGACCATGTACTCGCACCTGCTTGCCCGGGGCATCCCGAGAGACAGGGACTGGAGTTCCCTGCGCTTCGCGCGCTCCGCTTCCTCTCCCCTCCCGGTCGCCGTGCTGGAGGAGTTCGAGGGGATCTGCCACGTTCCGATCATCGAATCCTACGGCATCACAGAAGGGGCAAGCCAGATCACGACGAATCCGATGCAGCCTCTGCCCCGAAAGCCCGGTTCAGTGGGTCTGCCCTACGGCAACCAGATCAAAATCGTCGACTCCGAAGGGAACGAACTGCCGGCCGGCAGGACCGGAGAAGTGCTGATCCGGGGCGAAAATATCACCAGAGGTTATTTCCGCAAAGAGGAAGAGACCAGGAAGGCCTTCACCGGCGAATGGTTCCACTCCGGGGATCTCGGCTACCTGGACGAGGACGGTTACCTGTATCTGGACGGCCGTATCAAGGAGCTGATCAACCGGGCCGGAGAGAAATTCTCCCCGCGTGAAGTAGATGAGGTCATCTACCGCATGGACGAGGTGGAGCTGGCGGCAACGGTCGGCGTACCCGACGAGGTCTACGGCGAGGAGGTCGCCGCCTTCATCAAGGTGCGCGAAGGCGCCTCTCTCAAGCCGGAACAGGTCAAAGACTGGTGCGCTATGCACCTCGCGGCCTACAAGGTACCGCGCATGGTGTTTTTCATAGATGATCTCCCAAAGGGAGGCAATGGAAAGATCCAGCGTCTGAAACTCATTGACATATTCAGGGAAATGAAGAAAGGTGGAAATTAAAATGAAAAACTGGAAAAGAAACTTAAGCATAGCAATGGCTTCCGCAATGCTTTTCGGCAGCTGCGGTTTCAGCGCGCAGGCGGAGGGCAATGATCCGATCCGGGTAGGTTCGCTCATCGCGCTCGGCACAGCAACCCCGTTTGTCGCGATCGAGAACGGCCTGCTGAACCAGGGCGACCTTCAGGTAGAGGTGAGCCAGTTCTCGGACGGCGCCGCGATCATGGAAGCATTTGCCGCAGGCGAGCTGGACGTCGCGATCGTGGGCGTGATCCCGGTCGCAACCTGGGTTTCAAAGGGAGTTGAGATGAAGGTAGTCGCCTCCGCGAACGGCGGCGGCCATGTACTGATGACGCGCAAGGATACCGGCATCACCTCTGTGGAGGAGCTTGCCGGTCATACCGTGGCCGCCCCGAGTGTCGCGACCGTGACGGACGCGCTTCTGCGCAGCAAGATTCTCGGCGACGCAGGTCTGGATCCGGAAATGGATCTCACACTGATCCCCGGCATGAAGCCTGCCGATATGGCGACCGTTCTGATGGCTTCGAAGGAAGTGGACGCGATGATGACCTGGGAGCCGTTCGCGGCTGAGGCAGAGGCCACCTACGGCGACGACATTGTCGTGCTCTACGATTCTCCGAAGGAGATTAAGGAAGAGACCGGCAGCGACGCGTTCTATCCGGTCAACGTGGTGGCGGCAAGCCAGGACATGATCGACAATCGTCTGGATGAGCTGAAGGCGTTTCTGGACAGCTACAAGGCTACCGTTGATTTCCTGAATGAGGATGAGAGCGCCAACGCCGTGCTTGCCAAGGTTCTTGAGATGGACGAAGAGACGATCGCCGCAGCGCGCGAGCGCATCGACTACACCTACGACATCGATAAGGAAGCGACTGTGGAGACGCTTGACTGGGCGCTGCAGCTCGGCTACATTGACGAGATCCCGGCCGAGGAGGATCTGTTCTACACGGTTGAGTAGGATCCGGCAGACAACAGACAGGAAATGAAAGGACCCCTTTCCAAATGAAAAAGAATGTCATTCAATTTTTGCAGGGCTGTGCCGGCATCGCCGGCATCCTCCTGTTATGGATCATCGCCTCAAAAACAGGCATTTTCGGCCGTATTGACCAGAAGTCGGCGCAGCTGCTGCTGCCGATGCCGAACATCGTGGCAGAGGAACTGAGCGAGATGCTCAAAAGCGGCTATCTTCTCAGCAATATCTGGGTCAGCATGCAGCGCGTTCTGATCGGTTTCGGCATTGCGGTCGCGATCGGACTCCCTCTCGGAATCCTGATGGGGATGAGCACGACGCTTCGCAACTGCCTCTATCCGGTGATCCGCTTCTTCTCACCGATCCCCGGAGTCGCCTGGGTACCGCTCGCCATTCTGTGGTTCGGGCTCGGCAACAACGCCGCAATCTTCATCATTGTGATGGGATCTCTTTCTCCGATCATCGTGAATTCCCTGCAGGGCGTCCTGAATGTGAACCGGCAGCTCTACGACGTGATGCACATGATGGAAGCCAGCCACTGGCAGGTCATCGTGCACTGTATCATCCCGAGCATCATTCCGTACATCGTCTCCGGCTTCAAGCTCGGACTCGGCTTTGCCTGGCGCGTCGTGATCGCCGCGGAGATGGTCGGCGTCCCGAAGGGGCTCGGCTATGTGCTGAGCGTGGGCCGCAGCACGGCAAACACCTCGGTCACCCTGATCACGATCATCAGCCTCGGCGTCATCATGATGCTGATGGAGGAAGTCCTGTTCCGGCTTCTTGAAAAACGAACGAGCAAATGGAAAACATGGGAGTAAACACATATGATATTTTCATCGTACAAGTTCCTGTTTCTGTTTCTGCCTGTCGTCGCGGGCGGATACGGCATCCTGAATAAATTCAAATTTTACTATCTCTCGAAAATATGGCTGATCCTGGCTTCCATGTTTTTCTATTCACAGGGAAGCCCGGACTTCTTTCCATTTTTCATGGGAAGCGTGTTCGCGAACTACGTCGTCGGCTCGGCGCTCTGCCGTCTGCAGGGTGACGAGAACCGCCTGCAGCGGAAGCTCCTGCTGGCTGCCGGCGTGCTCGGAAACGTGTTCCTGCTGGGGTACTATAAATACTATGACTTCTTTGTCGAAAATCTGAACGCGCTGACCGGGACGGACTTCGTGCTGAAAAACATCGCGCTCCCGATCGGCATCTCGTTCTTCACTTTCCAGCTGATCGCTTTTCTCGTGGATTCCTACCGCGGAGAGACGCGGGAGTACCATGTGCTGGACTATCTGCTCTTCATCACGTTCTTCCCGCAGCTGATCGTCGGTCCGATCGTGCACCACAAGGAAATCGCGCCGCAGTTTGAAGACACCCGGAACATGAAGATCAACTACAACAACATTGCTCTCGGAATTTTTGTGTTCTCAATCGGCTGCGCGAAGAAAATGCTGCTGGCGGATCCGCTGAACAACTCGGCGGCCGCTTTCTACGCGCAGATCAACCCGGACATTACCCTGCTGGAATCGTGGTTCTACACGATCGCCTACTCGGTATCCTACTACTTCGACCTGTCCGGCTATACGGATATGGCGATCGGGCTCGGACTGCTGTTTAACATCCATCTGCCCGAAAATTTCAACGCGCCTTTCCGCGCGAGAAACTTCCAGGTATACTGGCAGCGTCAGCACATGACGCTCTCCCGCTTCCTGGGGACATACGTATTCAAAAACGTATTTCGAAAGGGAAACAAGTGGCGCAACTACTATGTCGCCACGATGATCACCTTTCTCGTCTCCGGCATCTGGCACGGAGCCGGCTGGAATTTCATCATCTGGGGGATCATGAACGGCATTCTGGTCTGTATCGCCGCCTACTTAAGCTACAACAAGAAGGAACCGCCCTATTTCATCGGCGTCACGACGACCTTCTTCTTTATCGTCCTGACCAGAGTAATTTTCGTGGCTTCCAATCTTCAGGATACCTGGACCGTGTACAGAGCCATGTTCGGCTTCCCTGCATTTTTCTCGTCAGGAATCCTGAACGCCTTCCGGCGGATCTGCCTTTTTGTGACACATCACCAGAAAGACGGTATCATCGTATTTATCGGACTTTTGATCTGCTGGTTCGCGCCGACGACCAAAACCCTGTCGGAAAAATTCAAACCGAATCTGCTCTGCTTCGCCTACGCCGCGATCCTGCTCGCCATCTGTCTTGCAAAGATGAACCAGGTGGTGCAGTTCCTGTATTTTCAGTTCTGAGTTCTGTCATGGACCGGACGGGAACAGGGCGCGCAGATCACCTCTGCGGCGTGACAACGGATTAAAATTTACGGAGGGACACAAATGCAATACAGGAAATGGTGTTTTGGAATGCTGGGATTCATCCTCGCTGTGCTGCTGTTCATTGCCGGGGTAAATTATTATGCGGACATATACGGATATTTCGCATTCCAGTCCGGTGACTACGCGGATATCGACTTTAAGGTCGGCACTGCGGAGACATACTACCGTGTCCTCAAGGCAAATCATATTCTGAACTTCGGCGATCAGTACGACGCGTACATCCTCGGCGGCTCAAAGACCGGCACCTATACCGCGGAAAAGCTGAAGGAACTGGACGGCTACCGGTATTACAATCTCTTTGAGTTTCACGGCACCATGACCGAATACAAGACTACCGTGGACTTTCTTCTGAAGCATACGGACGTCAAAAAAATAATCATCTGTCTCGGCAGCAGAGAATCCAGCCGGCTGGTCTATGACTCTGACTCCGACGTCATGCAGCTCCCGGCAGTCATGACAGGCAAGTCCCGGATCGCGGAATATATTCACTTTCTGACCTTTGATGTGACAGAGGGGCTTAAGAAGATAGCGGATCAGATCCGGAACGGAAAAACCGTTTATACCGAAAACTACACAGACGGCGAGCGAAACGTGGACAATCTCTACGCGTCCAGGGCGAAAAATCCTGACCGGTATGTGCGCAAAAAAACATTGGAGGATTTTCAGACGCGCCTGCAGGCTCTCTTCACCAGTCCGGTCAGGGATCCGTATTATCAGGAATGTCTCGATCTGGCCGAACAGATCAAGGCCGAATGCGACGCGGCCGGCGTGGAGCTTCAGTTCTGGTTCAGTCCGACATTCGTGAGCGGTCTTTCAACCATCGAGTCACCCTATTTCTGGAACTATATGCGCGGGCTTGCACAGATCACCGATTATTGGGATTTTAACGGCTACAGCGATATCAATCTGAATCCTTACAATTATCTCGATCACGCGCACTGCACGTACGAGGTGGCGGAACTGGTGGTCGATACGGTAGCCGGAAAGGCTTCTTATCCGGGATTCGGATATCATGTCACCAGGGATAACGTAGACGAGTATCTTCTGAAGCGGGAAGAAGACTACAACCGGCTGAAGCAGGAATATCTGGAGACCGGTACGATCCAGCTTCAGGGGATCGACGACGACAGTTATATTCCGACAAAGGACAGGTGAAGGACAAGCGGCCGGCTCATTCCCTGTGCGGGAGCTGAGCGAGAACGATCGCGATGAACATCAGCGCGCAGCCCGACAGCTCCCGCATACTCAGGCTCTGCCCAAGCAGAAGCCAGCCGGACAGAACCGACACCACGGATTCCAGGCTCAGGATCAGCGAGGCAACCGTCGGGTTCATTCCCTTCTGCCCCACGATCTGCAGCGTATACGCAACGCCGCAGGACATCGCCCCCGCATAAAGGATCGGCATCCATGCCTGCAGGATCGCGTGGATCTCAGGCTTCTCCCAGATCAGCATCCCGATGCCGGAGAGAAGGCCGCACACGAAAAACTGAATGCACGACATCTTCACCCCATCCACCTTCGGCGAAAAATAGTCGATCACCAGAATGTGGACGGAAAATACGAACGCGCACAAAAGCACCAGAAAATCTCCCCAGCCCAGCGTAAAGTCTTCTGTGATACACAGCAGATAGAGTCCGGCAACCGCGATCACCACACTGACCCACACTTTGAGTCCGGCTTTCTTTTTCAGGAAGATTCCGAGCAGCGGGACAAGGACAATATACATCGCTGTGATAAATCCGGCTTTTCCCACCGTTGTATATTGGATCCCGAACTGCTGAAGGTTGCTTGCCACGCAGAGCGCCGTCCCACAGCAGATTCCGCCTGTGAGCAGCGTCTTTCTGTCCCGGCGCTTCCCGGACGCCGCGGCTTCCGGTCTGTCCGTCCCGGACGTTTCCCCGCTCTTTATATCACCGGCCGCGTGCCGCCCCTCTCTCTCTTTCAGACGATCCAGAAACATAATACAGGGAATCAACACCAGACCGCCGATGATACAGCGTGTGAAACTGAACGTAAAGGGACCGACATAATCCATGCCGACGCTTTGCGCAACAAAAGCAACACCCCAGATCACCGCCGTCAGAAACAGCAGGATGGGGTTTTTTACCGATGTTTTTTTCATAATATCCTCCTCATGATCCTCTCGGATCTGCGGCGCGGCAGCACGCATGTCAGCTTCACGCCTTCTCTAGCGGCCCTGCGCCGGCACACCCGCAAATTCTTTCCCGTCAAGTGCCGCGGACACCAGTTCATCCCCGCGATACACAAGCTTCATCGAAAAAAAGGGCGCGTCCTCGGCCAGCAGCCGCAGGAAAAGCCTGTCTCCTTCCCAGAGATTCAGCCTCTGCAATTCTGCTTTCGGAACCCATTCAAGCGTACCCTCATCGCACTCTCTCAGCTCACCCTCAAACGCGTCGGCCGTGTACAGGCACATATACTCGGTCGGCCAGCCCTCGGCAAGAAACGTCACAATCCCCCGGAAGCGCCAGGAGCGCAGCTCAAGGCCGGTCTCTTCTCTCACCTCACGGAGCAGACATTCCTCCGGGCTCTCACCCTCCTCAAAGTGGCCTCCGACGCCAATCCACTTATCCTTATTGACATCATTTTTCTTGCTTATGCGGTGCAGCATCAGATAGCATTCTTCTTTTTCAATATAACACAAAGTCGTAAGCGGTGACCTCATCACACGATTCCTCCCGATCCCGGTCTCACTCAGTTCCCGTACAGCCGGCCGCCATATCAGGCTTCGCCCGAAGCGTCCGGCTGCGTTCGAGCAGATAGTTCTTTTCGTTGCGTTCCGGTCTTTCGATCACTTCCTCCAAAAGCTTCTGCAAGAGCGCCCCGATCTCAGGCCCGGGTCTCATCCCATCCCCGATCAGATCCCGGCCGCACAGCCTGAGCTCCCGCAGCGACAGACAGTCACCCCGCAGTTTGATCTCTCTCCAGATGCGTTCCACCTCGCTCAGATAATGCAGCGTGTCCGGGATGATGGATGGATGATGCGCCGTGATATCCGCCCGCTTGACAAGAAGAAAATCGTCAAACAGCTCCGGTCCGATCTCATATGCGCAGACACGCACGTCGTGCTCCGAGAGCTGCGGATACCGCGAGTGGTTGCGCACAAGCTTCCGCACCATGCGGATCGTATCGTTATCGAACTTCATCCGCTTCATGATGTCCAACGCGATCCTCTCGCTGTGGGCCGCATGCCCGTGAAAGTGATCCTTGCCTTCCGCGTCCGTCGAGAACACCTCCGGCTTGCCCATATCGTGAAACAGTATCGTCAGGCGCAGTGTACTTTTCTGCGGAATATTGCGCAGCGCGAGCAGCGTATGTTCCCCTGTCGTATATGCGTGGTGCGGATTGTTCTGTCTCTGCAGCATGATCCGGTCAAACTCCGGCAGGATAACCGCTGTGATCCCGCACTCGTAAGCCAGACGAAGCCAGTGGGGATTCGGCGAAACCAGCAGCTTCACAAGCTCTGTCCGTATCCTTTCCGCGCTGATGCGCGCGAGGTTGGGCGCCATATCCCGGATCGCCGCCTCCGTACCAGGATCCACGGCAAAACCGAGCTGCGCCGCGAAACGAACCGCCCGCATCATACGCAGCGCGTCTTCCGAAAAGCGCTCCGACGGATCTCCGACACAGCGAATCCGCTTACTCCTCAGATCCTCAAGGCCGCCAAACGCATCCACCAGACCGCTCTCCCGCGAATACGCCATCGCGTTGACCGTGAAATCACGTCTTTTCAGATCCTCGAGGAGATTCGAGGTAAACACGACCCTCTTCGGATGACGGCAGTCCTCATAAATCCCATCGATCCGGTAAGTCGTCACCTCAAACGCTTCTCTCTCCATAAGGACCGTCACCGTGCCGTGCTCGATGCCCGTGTCGACAGTCCGGGGGAACAGCTCCTTCACCTGCTGCGGCGACGCGGAGGTCGTGACGTCCCAGTCCTCCGGTTCCCGCCCGAGGATCGAATCGCGCACGCAGCCTCCCACCACGTATGCTTCATATCCGTTTTCGCGCAGAGTACGCAGAATCTGCTCCGCTTTTTCCGGGATCTCGATTGTAAGCTTCTTATATTCTGTCAAGATCTTCTCCCATCTGCCATGGCATTCCCTGCCGGCTGCGTTATATCACACTCCGGTCGCGCGTATCAAATTTACAGAGTCCGTCCGTCGGCAGTCCTTTATTCATAGACGATCACCGGAGTCCCGATCGACACCGCGTTGTAGATCGTCTGCGCCTGCTCATACGGCGTGTTGACGCAGCCGTGCGAACCGTTGCTCAAATAGATCGTGCCGCCAAACTGCGCGCGTGCCTGCATATCATGGATCCCGACGTTATCGTTGAACGGCATCCAGTAATCCACCGGTGCCGTATAGCCCTCGCCCACCAGCACATACTCGCGCATCTTGGCGTCGATCGCCCAGACGCCTCCTGACGGAGTTCCGTTGCCCTTATTCGGATTGCCGGTGACGACCGGCGTGTCCACGATCAGATTACCATCCTTATAACACCACATTCTCTGCTGCGAAATGCAGACTTCCACATAGGTATAGCCGATATCGTTGGTGTCACGGCTCATCGCCGTATACAGATATTCCGGCTCCATCATCCCCTGATAGCCCTCATCCAGCGCCTTCAGCAGAGCCGTCAGCGTCGCGTCCTGATCCATGCACCAGCCGTAATCTCCTCCGGTGAGCGTCTCTACCGTCCCGATCGATGTGTAGAACTGCCGCGTCAGGCCGAACGTGTCATATTTGACAGCCAGCTCCTCCACATACTGAGCCACGCGCGCCTCGTCGATCGTGAATGTACCGTCCGCAAGCCTGACGATCCAGCCGTCGATCACCGAGACGTCTACCGTTTCCTGCCGATCGCCGAAATCGTAGGTGATCTTCGCGCGGGCAAGCTCGCTCATCGCGGCCGCATCGCGGTTCAGGCCCTCATCGTCCGAGTAAAGCTGCGGATTCACGTAGCAGCCCTCTTCATCCAGAGACATGCTGCTCCTGCCGGCGTCCAGCGCCGCGAACACGGCCTGGCGCGTCCTCTCCGGCTCAACCGTCGTCCCCATGACCTCCTGCACCACCTCATAGCCGGAATCCGTGATCCCAACATACGCGTCCCTGGGGGCGATCCAGCGCACGTTGTCCATACAGGCCAAACCGTTCACAGTCTGCTCCGCATTCTCCCTGTCATAGGAAAACGCCACCGAATCAATCTGCGCCCTGTCCAGAAAAAGCATCACCGGCCAGATGTAAGAGCGCTGCGCCTTCATCATTCGGTCGACGCTCTCGCTGTCCTCAAAGACCAGCCCGATCTGCTGCGCTGTGACCGTCTCTGTCCGCCCATCGCGCTCGTCGATCTTCAGCACATATTCATCCAGCTTCTCCGACGCTTCCGCCTTCACCTGCTCCGACGTCTTATTGCTGCAGTCAATCCCGTAAAACTCCGTCCCGCTGTAGAAATGAAAACCGAAATAGACTGCCGCCGCGATATAGGCAGCCGCCAGCACAGACCCAACAGTCAGCAGGATCCTTCTGTATTTCTTTCTCCGGCGTGCGGAAAGCTTCGCCTGCAATTCGCCTGTGCCGGAGGAGCCGCGCTTCGCCCCTCGTTCCGCGCCTCTTCCGGACTCCAGCTCCGCCTGCTTACTCCCGGGAACATATTTGCCGTCATGCTTTGACTTATATTCTGCCTGTTTGCTTCCGGGCTTATATACGGTGAATTTTTCCTGCTCAGTGTTCATTGTCGATATCTTCCCGCAGGATCTCCTCACAGATTTCCTTCACGTCTCTCCCGTCCGTGCTGACCGTCACATCCGCGGCCGCGAGATATTTCGGAAGGCGCTCCCCCAGCAGTCCCGCAATATACTCCACATTCATGTTATTTTCCAGAAGCGGACGGTTGTGTGCATGCCGCACGCGCTCATAGATCGTCTCCGGGGACGCGCTCAGATAAACGATCCTGCCGCTCTTTCGCATTGCCTCGACATTGCGCTCCCGCATCGGAACGCCGCCGCCGCAAGAGACGACCGTATTCTCCTCCCGGTTAAGGCTCTCCAGCAGCTCTGTCTCAAGCCGGCGGAAATACTCCTCTCCACGCTCCGCAAAGATCTCTGAGATCGGCATCTTCTCCTGCGCCTCGATCTGCTCGTCCATCTCGATCAGCCGCATGCCGTACTCGCTTTGCAGTTTGCGCGCAACTGTCGACTTGCCCGCTCCCATAAAACCGATCAAAAAAATATTCTTCCTCTGTTGCCCTTCCATGTTCTATTCATCCCTCCCACTGTCAGATAGAGTATATCACCTGTGAAGCGGCTGGGCAACAAAAAAGAACTCGTGCACATAAAAACAAGAGGATCCCCCGCGGGCATCGCCTCATTCGCGCGACGCCTCCGCCGGAATCCCCCTGCTCTGAATTTTCCGTCTCCGGTTATCTGTCCGTTTCCCCTGCAGTACCGTCGGAACAATGTCCGTCCGCCTGCGCCACGAACCTTACCGACGCACTGCGCGCCTGTTTACGCCTCAGTCTCCGCCGGCGTGATCTCCGTCTGCGTCTCGGTCTCCGCCGGCGTGATCTCCGTCTGCGTCTCGGTCTCCGCCGGCGTGATCTCCGTCTGCGTCTCGGTCTCTGACTCCGGCTCAGTCGGCACCGTCAGCGAGTAATCGAACACGATCTGGGCGATCGCCTCCTCATTCTGGGTGATCTCTCCGGCCTCAGCCCACTCGTCATAAAGCTCCGCAATGCGGTCTGTCTTTCTCTGCTCAATGATTTCTTCCTTCTCAGCGTCTGTCGCCTCACGGTCGAGCTGTGAGATCACACGCACGACATAGTAGCCGCTGTCCGTCCTGATCGGCGTCTCTACCAGGGTATCGTCCGCCAGACCATCCGTGGCCTCAACCATCTCCGGCACATAATGATCCGAGCCGAACGTAATCTCACTGGACGTCTTGCCAAGCTCCTCCGCCGCGGTCGCGAAGTCTTCTCCGGCCTTTACCTTAGTAAGGAACTCCTCCGCATGGGCAAGCGCTTTCGCCATAGCCTCCGCCGTCTCCGGATCCTCGGTCTCGGTCTCTGTCTCAGCCTCGGTTTCCGCAGCCGTCGTCTCCGCCTCCGTCTCAGCGGCTGTCGTCTCTGCTTCTGTCTCATCCGCAGCCGCCGTCAGCGTCGAATCCTCTTTCACAAGAGAAGCCTCCTCCTGCACGGTCTCACTCTCGTCTGCCGCTGTCACAGCCTCTGTCTCCTGCTCCGTCTCGGCGCTCTGCTCCGTCTCCGCCGGAGTGATCAGCTCAGACTCGCTCTCTGTCTCCTCCTCCGCCTCAGTCTCCTGGGCAAAGAAAACATACTCCACTCTTCTCTGAGCCGCCTCCTCATCGGAAACCTCTGTATCGATATCCTCGGACATCTTCGGCTCTACCCTGTAGCGGATCATCTCCAGCTCCAGATAGCGCTCCACGACCTCCTGATCCACGCCGATCTCCTTGAGCGTATCCGCATCGTTCGCCTCCATAAACGCCGTCGCAGCCGCCGTGATCGCCGCCTTGTCGTCATCGGAAACCGACACGCCGTAATCCTCCATCTTCTGCTCGGCAAGCATCGCATGCGTCAATGTCTCAACGTCCTGCTCTACCGCCATCTGTCCGAGCGTCTCACCGTTCCCAAACAGATCCTGGCTGAACGGATCCGCAACCCCGAACGACTTATACGCATCCTCAAGGCCGGCCTGATCGTAACGCACCGCGAAATTCAGCACCCCGAGAGAAAGCTCATCGCCATTTACCGTGACAGCGGTCTCATCGACATTGATCCTGCTCTTCTTAGAACAGCCAGCCAGGGACGTCAGCGCCAGTCCGGTGCAAAGCCCAAGCGCCGCTGCTCTTTTCAATACTCTCTTCATAATTGTAATTTCCTCCAATCTTCGCCATAAACAAGGCGCAAGCAGGCAGGCTCTCCGGCTTGTCCGACGTCCGGGTCTCCCTGCAGCAAACTCATTTAAGTATTATAATCGTTTTTCTCTCATATCGCAACAGTTTTTTCTGTCCTCCGCCAAAATCGGCTGTCAAAAAACCGCAGGCCTTTCTTTTCAGAATGCTTGCGGCATATATAAATAAGGAATGCGGTTATCTGCTCACTTGATCCGAACAAACTCGAATCGTCTTTTTCTTTTGCTGTTTCTCCCCTTATAATTCTGATAGTTGTTCTCCGTAAATTTCTGAACAAAGCGCTGAAAATTCTCGCCTGCCGAACCGAAACATCCCGCATCGGCGAACCGCATCGCCAGAAGAGTTTTATTATCCCCTCTTTGTTTTAATAACATATAATTTTTTCCTCTTAATTTGTCCATATGAATATATCATAGCATTAAAATGCATTCAACTGAATACCGTCAATTTGGCTTCCTATTCACGTTCACGAACCGACCGGCGGAAATTTTAGAAAAGCGCATGAAAAAACCGGAAACCCTTATTTATAAGAATTTCCGGCTTGCCCCTGCCAAGAGTCGATGCGACAGGATTTGAACCTGCGACCTCTGCGTCCCGAACCCATCTTTAAGAGGTAAAAAGAAGTGTTCGTAAATGTCCCTCAAGGTATTTACGAACACTTAAGCCTCTCTTGTCCATGTAACTGTGACCCTTTATTGCTGCTTTTGCATCATCAATTATGAAGATTTTCTCACGCTCAATCCCAGTTTATAGCGTCATGTGGGACTGTACCGTTTTCTTGCATATCCTTTTCAGCCTCCTCCAGTTCCCGCCGTTCAAACGGTGTCACTTTCGTAAAATCCGGGTCCCAGGCAAGTACAAGCTTTTTGATAAACTCTAAAGCAAAGTCTTGTTCCTGCTCTGGCAATATCTCTAATAAGTTGACCGCTTCTCTGACTGTTCCGCTCATTTCGGTCGCCCCTTTCTATTGTTTGTATATATCGCCTCTTGAATCAACGTTGATGATATATAATACCTCAACTCCACCATTTGGGAGAATATTGTATATTATGCGATATTTCCCAACTCTCAACCGTTTCCGCCCGTCCTTGTAGCCTTGAAGTGGTTTAATATCGCCCTTGGGCGGTGTTTCAGTCAACCCTTCGATGGCCGTCTTAATCCGCTGTTTAGTAGGTCGATCCAGCCCACTTATATACTTGGCTGCTTTCCGGCTATATTCTATCTCCAACCTTAACTCTCCTTTTCCGATTGCTCAGCCACTCCTTGAATTTCTCTTTTCTATGCCACCTTCGCATAGTCAATGATGGAGATTTTGCTGACGATCTTTTCTAATTTGACTAAAATATCATCTATTTTTTCAGCAACAGAATTGCGAAAAACGACATCTCCACACTGCCTGCACTTCATACAGGGTACATTCTCGATAATCACATAGCAATCTTTTAGCTGTGCAAAATAACTTGTCTTGCTCTCAAACATTTCACCGCTTTTACAACTTGTGCATCTCATTATCAATACCCTCTTAATTAATCAACTTCGGTCCTGCTTTTGAGCTTGGTTGACTTGCAGCATTGACTATTATAAAAAGTATACCATATTGAGTTATAAATGAAAACCCATATATCATTATTCTCTTTCATCCACTGGCACATACTCAAGCAGATCTTCAATTTTGCATCCCAGTGTAGCACACAGTCTGCTCAAAACAGCAGTGTCCAGTCTCGTGATCTCATTGTTACAGTACTGGTTGATCTGAGAGCGTTGCATCTCGGCCCGATGTGACAACTTATTTTTGCTGATACCCTGAGTCTTAATCAGCTCTGCCAATTTAATTCTGATGTAACCATAGTTTTGATCTTCCATAGCTCTTTCCCCTTTTGTCGAAACATGACGCTTTTTGTAAGGCAAATATGGTTGACATCTCTAGTGTAATTATTTTAATATGATTTTATAAGTTCTAGCATCTCTTGTTAGACATCTTACACAGTCTTAAAGGAGCATATTTATGAGAACTACTAATGATATATCGGATAAGGCTCTAAAAAGAATCACGGATTTCCTTAATGAAAGCTCATGCCTTCCTGTCGAGGAAATTTCAGCAATAGACCATCAGACACCTATGACTCAGGAACTATTTGAACGCTGTCTATCTGATCTGGTACGTATTAATTCCTCAACCGGATTCGATCGTTTATGCAACGAGTTTCCAGGACTGTTTAAAAGTTACGAAAAAAAAGAAAAGGCATACTTGGAAAAGCTCGATTCTTTGGATACCCTCCAGACAGACACTGATAAATGTTGGAAAGAACTATGCGATAGACTCCGTAAAAAATATGGTGACATCATGGACTGACCTCATGCAATGTCTAATGCTTTCATTTTTTATGTTGCTATGAGATAATATTTCGTGCTATAATGATAATATCTAAATAAAAGTAGGAGGTATTCTTATGGATGACAATGAATTAATCGGAATCCTTTCGTGATAAATACTTGAAAAAAATAACTGCTGCTTGAATTGAGGGACGGTTCAAAGTTTCAGATTACTATACGTCCATATAGCAAAATGATCCGAACCGTCCCCAGAAGATATTTAGAATTGACCATAGAATTGACTATGTTTTTGGAATGCACTACTCTGCCAAGCGCATATACTCTCTGCGCAAATGCTGTAGTGCATGCTTTCTTATGCGGGAGACATACGAACCACTGATGCCCAAGCGTCTCCCCACTTCCATCTGTGTCCTTCCGTCGCAGCCCTGTCTGTCCAGTCCGTAAAGCAGGACAATAAGTATCCGCTCACGCTCTGGCAATGAATTGATGGCAGACAGGAGCATCTCCCTGTCTGCCTCTTCCTCTGACCTCCTTGCAACAACACCCGGCTCAGTCCCCAGAATGTCAGAAAGATGCAGCTCATTCCCATCTTCATCTGCTCCCACAATGGAATTCATGGATATATCCCTTTTGTGTTTCTTGTTCCGTCGCAAAAGCATGAGGATCTCATTCCGGATGCAGGGCACTGCGTATGTTGCGAATTTTAGCTTTTTCTCTGGTCTGAACGTATCTGCTGCTTTAATCAGCCCGAGCATCCCTGCACCGGCCAGCTCATCGGATTCATCCACAGAATGTCCATACTGGCTTGCGATATAAAAAACCAGCCCCCGGTTCTGCTCGATCAGTCTGTTCCTTGTCTCTTTATCCTCTGCCAATTCCATTTTAACTAATCCACCTCCAGTCATAGCCGGATTTATAACGCCATCTGGTCTGTCCCATATTCAGGCTTTTACTCCGGGCTGTCATAAATAAGGGTGCGTTTCCTGCCCTCACACGATTCTCCCATATGCTTATGCAGCTATACTGATCTCTCCTTTGTCTCTGTCATAAAGATATACATGGTCTGACAGCCGTTCCTCCTGTGCAACCTGTTCCCGGTTGATCTCATAGACAATCTCCTGTAGTTCCTCCGGGTCCCCAAAGCTTCCCGCCGGTACAACCATCATCTCATGGATGCTTGACGGCAGGAGGTACAGGCTGTCGTTTACCTTGTCTGAGCACTCTTTTAACAGTCCTTCTTTCAGGATGCCGGCAGCGCCCATCCGTCTGTCACGGTTGGTCATTACCATCATCGGGATGGGGTCTTTCCTGTCCCATGGGATTCCAGTTATCTCTTCAATTACTTTTTCTATTCCCAGAACCGAATAATCCTCTTTCCCAAGATTAACCATTGCCTGCCCCATAAGTTCTTTTTCTGGTATCCCCCATTTTTCGGCCAGATCCTTCCTGATATAGGTCTTCCCATCCAGCTGTTCCACATTTATATAGCAGCCAACGGCCAGATCCAGCTTCCTCTCATGTACAAGCGGTGCCAGGTATTCTTCGTTCCCCTCATATGAGATCAGAAACGGCAGTACCCTGTCTTTTGCGTTATCCCATGACGCGATCTTCTCTGCCTCTTCTTTCGCTACAGGAAGATTCCGGACCTGCTGTTCATGTTCCTGCAGGATCCGGTTCGCGCATTCCTCCACGCTGCACCCATCCTGGTTCCATCCCTCCCACTGCTGCAGATGGATGTACCCGCCTGCATTCATTCCCTTGCATATGATGAGGACTCCCCGTGTTCTGGTGCCGTTAAAACCAATGCGCTCCTCATACCCAATCCGGTACCCCTCTCCAAGTTTTTCCTGAAGCATACTGCAAAGGGCATCTGCAAAACACTGGACTTCTCCACTGTCCTTATCCCCACACAGTACCGTATCATTACTGTTATTCCCTTTCATGGCCTATCCCTCCTATGCTGCCTCATTCATTGATTTTGTTTTGGACAATGCCTGCATGACACGCCCGTAAACTTCTTCTGACATCTTCTCCAGCTCCTTGATCCTGTAGCGCTCCTTTACAGCCTCCAGCGGGACCCCTGTGCGTTTCAGCTCTGCCTCCAGTGATGCGAGCTGCCCCTCCGAGACCACTGGCGGTTCCGCTTTGGCTTTCCTGCATTTTTTCCAGTCATAGACCACCACCCCGTTCTGGTTTACGACCGACAGGCTGTTGATCTCCCTGCCGCTGCTATATCCAATGGATGTAACCGTGAAGCGGTCCTTACATACATACTGGGGTTTTCCATTCCCTCCCTGTCTCGTTTCCAGCCGGATCCGTTCTGCAGGGATCCAGATAAACGGGGCTGTATAAAGCTCCCTTCCAATCCCCCAGTTGAAGCAGGCCCGCTTGAACGAGTCTGAAGCAAGTGATTTCTCCTTTTCTGCGAATCCGCTCGTCCCGACATCCTGCTTTGCGATCCATTCCCCTGTTTCCCTGCTCTTCACTTCCACTGTGCAGTACAGGTTCCCCTCAATGCTCTGGTGGCTCCGCTTCCACCCGAAGGGTGTGAACGTCTCGTCTAAGATCTTCTGGTCCACACGGGCATCCTTGTAGAGCAGGAGCGATACACCTTTTTCTGTCACTTTTGCCACACGGCATTCAATCTCTTCCGCCCCCAGCAGCCGGAAGGTTGAGCCACACTTTTCCGCTTTTGTTCCCTCTGTCTTCCCTGCTTTCTCTTTCAGCACTTCCTTTACCTTTTCCATTTTCAGCTTCTCCTTTTCCAAAACAGAGGGCAGCTTATACACAGCCGCCCTCATTTCTGAATGAATAACTATCGTTTCGTTCCTGTAAGCTTCAGGAGACAGCCACAGGTCAGCCGTACCGCCTCTGTGATCTGCTCCCTGAATACCAGCACAAGGATGATAAGCATAAGCAGGATCAGTATGATCTCTACACATCCAATGCCTGCATTCCTGTTCTTTTTTTCTGACATGACTGCCCTCCTTATATAACAGCCTTATGCTGCCTTTACCTGAAATCTCCTGCTTACTGACTCATTGCAATACTGACTGTAAATCTCTGGTTTCTCTTCCTTGAGACGTTTCATATCGATGCGGCTGCTTGTGACATTCTTCCAGAGGACACGATATACCTCATTCTCTGCCACCTCTGCAGCTCCCATGTAGAGCTTCACTTCCTGCTCGATCTGCCTCTTTTCGGTCTCCATGTCCTCGATCAGGGCGGAAAGCTCTTCCCTTCGCTGCAGCTTTTCATCAAACCCCTGCAGGTGGATACGACTCGCATCAGATTCTCTGAAATATCCTGCGATCACCTTGTCTGCAAGCTCTGAACCGTCCGGCGGTGGCATGATACGTTTTAAAACATGGTTTTCCCAGAAATCTTTTTCCACAGAGACCAGGTTCTGGATCATCTCCTCGTCGCGCTCAATCCTGTACCATTTGAACTCTTTCCCATAGATCAGCACCGCGATATACCATGCATCCGCATCCAGTACGGCCATATAGTGGAGGCATTGTATTAAATATGATTCCGGTATGTTCCCATCCTTCCATTTATCAGCCATGAACAGGTTGGCTGTCTTGCATTCAAGGCCTGCATTCTCACCCACAACCATGCGGTCTACATCTGCAAGCATGAAAGGATATTCCTCATGACAGAACATAGCATTTGCCCTGCGTACCTTCTTTCCGGTCGCTTCCATAAAGCGCCTCGCAACGTAGTCCTCAAAATCCCTTCCCTGCCGCATCGCTTCATTGTCACAGTCTTCTGTCACATCCGTTATCTTGTCCTGATAGACTTCCATCGCTGTCCTGTATGGGTTTAATCCACAGATAGCTCCTGCGTCAGAGCCACCGATGCCCCGTTTTCGGTATTTAAGCCATTCCGTATGTTCCAGCCCCAGTGTTGATACGGTCTTTTTCATGCTGCATATCCCTCCTTTTCCTTTACAGGCATCATTCGTCTGGCCAGGCATTTCCTCTTTTCATCTATCAGGAATTTTAACATTTCGTCATTCCTTGAATCCGGCACCTGCAGCCAGTCCTGATAAAACAGTTCCAGAATCCCATCCTCTCTGTTAAGCGCGTCCAGCTCTTCACCTGTCATTGCAGGCGCCATCTCAAGCAAAAGCCCATAGATCATGAACATGCTGTCAATCCGGTAGGCAGATGCAATGATGCCTGCCCTGCTCCTGCCCTCCATCTCCTTTGAAAACTGTTCCAGTTCATGGTTCAGCTTCCAGCAGAATATCGCAAGCAGCATCTTTCTCAGCATAGGAAGCCTCCTTATGCAGCACATACCATCTGGTATGCCTTGTCGGTCAGCGGGTTGCCTTCCACGGTACGCAGGAACAGGTTTTCCTTGTAGCTTGCCGTCCTTCTCACCGGCCTGGCATGGGTTGCAAAGTCGGAAACTGCATTGACGAAACGGTATGCGTTCTTCCCAACGTCCTGCAGGTCAGGTGCTTCAAAGTAACGGGCCTTCAGGTCATCCCTTAAGCGCTTTACATTGTTCCTTTGCTTTAACGGTGCGTCATCCCCAAGCGGGAGCAGGATCTCAATGTAATCCATCACCTGCCTGTCCGTGAGTTTCTTCATCCGGAGGGCTTCGAATTCCTTCCCGAGGCTGTCCATATACTTTTCCGCCATGAACAGGGTGTCCCTTGCCTCGCTGACCTTGTTCACCACATCCCCGGTATGCACCATCGCCCATGTGCGCTTTGCAGTGGACAGGGCAAGGTTCAGGGTATTGTTGCAGACCACCCTCACCGGCGTGAGGCATACCTTTACGGAACCGGAGCCGTCATGCGTATTCGAGAACAGCATGTACGGGCTGATCCTCTCCCCAGTAATTATGTACTCATGGGGCATGCGTGCCAGAAGCCAGACTTTCTTTCCGCCAAGCAGCGAGCCTGCGGTCTCATAGCGCACACCCTCCCCGAGCAGCTCATCCGTAAACGCGAACGCCTCCCTGTTCTGGATGACTTTGTAACGGTCGGATACAACACCTAACACTTTGCGGTCCGAATCCCTCACGTTGGCCCGGAATCCGTCGATTACTTCATCCTCTCCTGTATAAACAGGCTCCTGCACTACATCCCAGTCAAGCCCTGCCTTGATGAGCGCATCGTCTGAGCTGGGTGCATCCATAACCTTTA
>CANQIW010000014.1 GCA_947624055.1 uncultured Lachnospiraceae bacterium | reverse complement strand
GCTCCAGCTCCTCGATCACCTGCTCGTAGTCCGCGATCGTGACCGAGGCCGTGTTCAGCGTGATATAGTTACCGATGGAAGGATACAGGATGAACCCGAGGCCGATCACGAAGATCAGGGCGATCACACCCATCGGATACAGCTTTTTCAAATCCACCATCATCCTTTCTGCCCGACCCCACCGGAAGCACTCATGCCAGATCGCGTTGACCTGTTTCTGCACTCCCGCATCGGAGAGAACCGGCACAAAGGATGCGCCTGTGCTATTTCAGAAATCGCCGCAGAACAGCCCGCCCGGCGTCCCCGCAGTCACCCGCAGGTTAGCCAAAGCGGAACCGCCCCGCCGCAATCTTCCGCACTTAGTTTACCATCATATTGTGAGCCATGCCAAGTTTGAAAAACCTACGAACAATCATTCCGTGTTCTAACATATTTGCATGGCTCATCGCTTTCGCGAATTTCCACAGATACAGTTTTTTGTGGCACCGATCCCGGCAGCTGCTGCCGGGATCCGGCATATAATTCATTGCTTATAAAAGCTCGAACCAGACGAATCTCAGGCTTTCTTCTGCTTGCGCGTATAAACCACCAGCAGGATGCCAGCCAGAACGATCAGAGCAAGGCCGCCGAACGTGAAGATCGTCGTACCGATACCACCGGTTCCAGGAAGGGTGGTACCCTGAGTATTTTCAATCTGGAAACCATGAGCTTTAAGAGTATCAACTTCAATAGAATCCACACCAGTCTTTCCATCTGCAGTTACAGTGTAAGCACCCTCATACTGATCAGACTCATTCTTCGTCGCTGTAATAGTTACTGATATATCTTCCGTCAGCTGCTTGTATCCACTCGGAGCTTTGGTCTCAGTTACAGTATAAACACCTGCATCAAGACCCTTGAATACGTAACTGCCAGTATCCTCTACTGTCGTTTCAAAGAGTACTTCTGTCGGTTCTGTAGCAGGCTTATATACAGTAATAGTTACTTTACCCTCTTCTTCGGCAGCGCCTACTATTCTCGCAACAACTTCACCCTCTACATTCTTTACCTCAAATTCCGCCCCTTTAATTGGCGCTTTGCCATCACTGTTTATCTTCTGAATACCGAAACCGAACGTGTAAGTATCTACCTTATCTTTCAGTGTGGAAGTTTTATCTGTTTCCGCATAATAGTTATTCGTATACTCAAGTTGAACATCGTTCGTGTTCGGATCGCTGATAACCGCAGTGTTATTCAGTGTAAATGTCGCAATAATAGTTATTTTGCTTCCTGCCACAATACCAGATTCTGGTGCAGTCAGCTTATCATAATGAAAATTCATTGTAAATCCATGAGCGTCCTTAGTAAATTCATACATATCTGAACTAACCTCAGTTTTATCTACCATAACAGATACGATTTCATTAAAATCTAAGGAGGTCTCTGCCAAATCTGTAATCTTATACACTATATCTTCTTTTTTTACATCTTCTCCGTATGCCGGTATCGTAGATTCGATAGTGTACTGAACCGTACCACCTATCGCTACAGTGGAAGTATTACCATTTGCACCAAGTTCAGTGCTTGTGCTACCACCGGAGATTTTCTTATCAAGAAACGTATCAGATGCCTTCGGCGTAACTGTAACATCATCAGAAACATTTCCTCCAGAACCATTAGAATTCACAGTGTCAAAACCAGGTACGGCTACCAGACACGGGCTCGTGACAGTACCACCGTCTACACCCTTGTCCTTTTTTCCTTCTTCCTCATTCGCAGCTGCTTTTCCAGTCGCAACGATCAGATAATAACCCGGCGTTACATCATACTTGCCCGCCCCTCCACTATAAGCAGGTGATGCACTTGCACTCAGAGGCAGAGCAGCCGCTATCACATCTTGAAGATTTTCTTTAGTAATTGTGGGAGATTCTTCACCATAATCACCTACCAAACCCTCAAACCCTGGTGCTATCTTATACACGGCACCAATTTTCCCTTCTACGCCTGTAGAAACGGTCGCACTGTAAACTCTGTAAATGTTATACGTTGTACCTGCATTCTTCTCGCCCTCTGCGATCGTCAAGGTGTATCCTGTGCTGTGCCCTTCGTCATTAATCTCCGCCGCCATCGCCGGCATCGTCATTGACAGTACAACTGCGACTGTCATTAAGATTGCAAATAATTTCTTGAAGTTCTTCTTCATGATGTTTCCCCTTTCTTTGCTTAGTTTTCTTGTTGCCTTGTTGCTCTGTTACATTTGTTGCTCTGTTGTCTTGTTAGATTGTTGCTTTCCCCATACCTGGTTCACGGGCAGAGGAGCCTGTTATTCGTCTGACCTTCTGCCCCCTTTCCCTGTATCTGATGGTATATAACTTTTCTTTAAAGCCCGGCGCATCCATACCAATGCAATCAGCATGAATGTCATTCCGATGCCATAAAAGATCCAAGGATATTTCGAACCAGTTGAGGGAAGTATGATTCCCTGCTTTTTCTTTGTGTTTGTGATGGTAAATTCATAGCCTCCGGATGTAGATATATTGGGACTATAAGCCGTTTCAAAGTTATTCACTTCGCTACCTGAGCTGTCTTTAACCTTCACTTCCCTTACGCGATACTCATATTCACACGTTAGCTTACCTGATGCGTCATACTCTTTCCAGACAAGTCCCTCCCATGTATGCGTCCAACTCTCAGTGCTTTTCAAAATAGCTGTATCGTATTTTACCCAATCATCATCTTCGTCCTGATTTTCAGCCCTTTTTTCCCGGCGCTGTAGTTGGACTTCTACACTGAAGTCTTGAATCTCCTCGTTGCCTAACGGTTTGCCGCCATAATCCATCCAAGCTTTCGTGACCTTGACTGCGGTTGTTGTGGACAACGGCTCATCCGGCAAGGTGTTCGTGACCGTTACCTTCGAGGTTCCATCCTCGTCATACTTATATTCGTAAGTAGTTGACTTATACTTATCCGTATTCTGTTCTTCTACATAATAGTAAAGCTTTTCCCCTTTGGCATCATACTGCGGAAGATTCTCCCATGTGTGTCTCCATCCGTTATCGCTGTTCAACGTAACCGTTTTACCTGATACTTCCTTTGCATCCGATGGAAGAGTCTGCTCTCCAGTATTTTCATCGTCTTCTCCGTCACCGTCACCATCGCCACCAGCCGGATCCGGAGAAACAGTGGGTGCTGTTGTGAAGTCAAAAATAATATCGTGAACCCCCACCTGATTTGATGGCCATATATCATCGCTAATTGACTTAAACCTTAACTCACATCCACTTGACTTATAATAAAGAAGCCCTGATATTTTATACTCAAAATAGTAGTTCCGATCAACAACGTCTTGAACATACTTCGGATAACCAGCAGCAATTTCAATTTTATCAGGTGTCTCAAATGTTGCGCCATCTACACCTGGATCCGCAAAATATCTAATTTTGATAATAGCACAATCTGCCACAATTTCCTTTTGTACGGCAGGTTCACTACCACCATAATAAGTATCGTTGCCTTCATTAATTATCAGCTTTACGGTTCCTCCTCCACCCGATGACGTTCCGGATCCTGAACCCGAACTTGAGCCAGATCCTGCGCCCGGATTTTCCGTTCCCGTCGGCGGCGTCTTCGACTGATAGAGCTTCATCTGCACTTGCAAATCTGAAGGCGGTGATAACATGGACTCACCAGAAGCATTAAGCCACTTCTTATCCACTGTAACCTGCGTCGGCTGTTCCGTATTTACCACCGTGATCGTTCCGCCGCCAATAGCTGCTTCTTCCGGCTTGGATTTCTTTTCACCGTTACCTTCATACGTAACTGTGAAACCTTCTTTGCGGTTTGTCTCGACCACATAGTATTCACAATCTTCCGGAAGTTCTTCCCACGTATGTGTCCACTGGCCGTCTTTTGGAAGAGTTATTGTACCGTCCGGATATGGACTAAGAGTTCCATCGCTTTGCTTCTGATAAAGTTGAAGCTCTACCTGCCAGTCCCCTGTGGGGTTAATAATTTCATTACCATCAACATCTACCCACTTCTTCTCCACCGTGATGCTGGTGTCTTTTGACTCTTCTTTCGGATAGTTTGTGACAGTCACAAGCTTGAGGCTTCCATCCTTATTATACTTATAGCTGTACTTCGGAGTGTAGTCACCCAATCCCTCTTCCACTTCCTTAACGTAATAGTACAGCTTCCTGTCTTTTCCTTCTGAATCCTTAGCTGTTTGCGGCAATCTATCCCATATGTAATGCCAGTCATTTTCTGTCCTACTCAGGGTGACAGGGTTATGCTGTCCATCCGGAAGACTATCCACAAATGTGCAGTCTCCCTCTGGGAGCTGCAAACCAGAATCCTGAGATTCAATTTCATCTAGCGAAAGAATATCTTGAATCCAGCCAGCGTCAAAATCTGCCTTAAAGAAAAACTTGCAAGATTTAAACACATCAGATACTGTCCAAATTATTTTCTGCTCTCTGCTTTTATTACCCCATTCATCTGGACCCGGATCTATGCGCTGCACAGAATCAACCTTAACCGGCGCATCACACTCTATAGAAACACTCTTTACAATCGAATAATCCGCTCTTAAGCACAATGTGATTTCTATTTTGTTTCCAGCAATTTCCTGTGTAACAAAGTTAGCATATGTTGTTTCGCCAAACGTCTCTGTCGGCTTACGCCAAAAATAATAAGTATCTGCTGCATTCTCTGCCCAAAAGTTCAGTCCTATCTCCTTTGTCTCTTGTTCTTCTCCTTTCGGCGGCGTAAACGATTGATATAACTCTACCTTTACGCTGTCTGATTTATGGCCATTTTCCTCTTCATCCGCCCAGACTTTCTCAACGGAGATGGATTTCGTGCTGTTCGTGATTGTAACGGTTCCAGATGTGATACCGATGTTATTGCTGTACTCAACATTATAATCATCAATAAAATAACTTCCATCATCAAGAACTATCGGCTGGTCATCGTCCCCAGCTTTTGTCTCAAACACATAATAGTAAATCGGATTTCCCTCTCCATCTACTTGGCTAAGTCCATCCCACGATACAATCCCATCACCGCTCGCATCTTTCTCAATCACCCGCTTCTGCGGTTGACTATCATTGCCCAGCACAGGTGTCAGGCTCGGATGGTCTCCCTGTGTATCCTGATAGGTATATCCTGCACCGTTGCCCTGATACAGCGTCAGTTCAATCCTATCCCTCTCCGTGCCGTCCGCCCATACTTTTCGGGCTGTGATCGAACCGTTCGATTTGTTCGGAATAAAGATCGTATTCGCGCCGCTCAACGCATGGATATCTAAACCGCTCGGACCATCAGGTGCCTCCGTTGATGTCGCTAAATAGAAATAATAATCGGACGCCCCCGCGCTTTCAGAACTTCTGGTTTCCAGATTGTTTCCTTTTGACAATTCATACCCAACCGGAGGGGTTATCTCTTCCAACCAATATAAAGTCATAACGTCAAGACCCTCTACCGGAATCTTTCCCTTGTCATCACTTATATATTGCTTCGTCTCTCCGGCAGTATCTGTAACATCTATCCACGCTTCAGAAGCTGAATCCCATTTATGGAGGACAAAGACCGCTCCCGGAAGCACAATACTGTAATTGTCCTGATCGACTTTGTAAAAATTAACGCTTTGTTTACTTACACTGGCGCTGGCTGCCTGATATTCTACAACTTTGTCAAACTCAGCACGCCAATCCGTATGTCCGGAAATAATCGCACTGTTCTTAATCTCCCAGCTTAGCTTTTTCTCCTCAGTTCCCTGAGTGCTCTGTAATTCATAATCGTACTCAATGTAAACTGCCAGGCCATCCGGAATCTCCATCGTCAGGATGTTCTGTCTCTCCCCTAGTGTTTTATCATGTGTTACCGAGAGATCTTCTTCCTTATAAGTATAGGAAAAATCATGTCCCTTTGCCGGAAGGTAAATTTTCACCCCGTTCTCATAGTAATATGCTTTCACGGAATCCGGGACAAGCCTTACCAGCTTCTCACCTAACAGAACTTTGTCACCAGCATCAATGTCCGGCTCGTAAGTCAGGGTATCTACAATAGTCAGTGGGGTTTTCCCGTCAAGCTGTACTTTCCCACTTGGATTCGCCCGCAGCTCATAATGCATAATACGCTGGCCGCCTTCGTCTACGTAGTTCCCGTCTTTCTTCAGGACAGACTTATCCTTCGTCACAGTTACCGTATTCGTATCCTCGCCTGCGAATTCACCGCCCACTTCCATACTTCCATAATTGATATACTGTTCTTGTGTGAGAGGTGATGCCATGTCCACGAGCTCAGAATCCTCTGGAATCCCCGCTTCAATTTTCATGTTGAAAGACCTTTCCTGAACACTGGTTCCCGTGGTCGTGAGTTCAGTTGGTACCTCCGCCATTATCAGGATATAATCAGCATCACGGTTGTTCGTTACCGTCACGGGAATCTCTGCCGACTGCTGCCCATCGTTACTCTGATAATGTAAGATATAATTATGAGTCCCTTCTTCCGTCGAGATATCCGTTAGCGATTCGGTCTTACCATAAAATCCATAATATCCTTCTACTGAAATAGAGTGCAAATTTAATGTCTTCGGGAGTCGGTCAATAAACTTAATCGGCTTTCCAACAGAAGTATCTGAAATTTCCGTCTTCAAACGCCATGTAATCAGTTTTTCACTTGAAAGAGTATCAGAGTCTAGCGCATCATAATCTACCGTACTATCGTTTTGATCTTCATGTTTACCGATAAAAGAATCTTTATTAAAATAGTCACCCGATTTTGTATAAGTCGCCTCAACTTCCAAGTGGCCATAATACACCGTGTTCTTGAACGTACGGGTTGGTATATGTTGCCATTCAGGGAGATTGCTCATAAAATCTGCATCACCATACAGATTATACTCCAGCAGGAGCGTTTGCCCTTTTATTATGTCAAAGGCTTCCGGCTTAAACTTAATCTTGAAACCCTTAACTTTGGTTTTCCCGCTAATATTCCCCGCACCTACCGACGAATAGGATGTCCAGCTATCCGTCGTATAAAGCAGCTCATATAAATCGTTCTTGACTTCCGTACCATCATCTAATGTGATCTTCAGGCTGTCTTTCAAATCATCCGGGGTTATCCACAAATAGGCATCATTCGCAAAGAACTCATCTCTAATGCTAAACGTTGTCTCATCTGCTGCATCAAGATTCCTGCTCATCTTAACCGTGGCTTCCCAAGGAATCACAAGCACACGTTCTGTCTGCTCAGCATCATCTTTCGAATATGTCGCATATTCAAATTTCACTTTGGAATCGACAGCTTTCTTTGCCAATATCGTATTTTCGAGACCTACAGACTCCCCCGATGACACGCCATGACCCTTTTCATTTAACGTGGCTGTGTTTGTGGCCTGTGTAGTTCCATTTGGCAGATTATCCTTCTCAACTGTCGTCGTGTATTTGATTTGGATTGCCTTGTTTGTCGTCAGCGCACCGTCGACTTCCGACATATTCAGCTTTTCCAGCAAGTCTTCGATCGTCGCTCCTGATGTCGCACTTTTTGAAAAAAGCTCTTGAATCCATTCAGCCGCCCCTGTGGACTCTAGATCTATATTATTTTCTGTACCATCCTTATCTATCACAGTTACGGTAAAATTCCCGTTCTCCCACGACACGGTATCCGGCAGATCCATCTTATCCGAAAATACCGTATCAAGCGGCAGATCACGATGTTCAGGGTTGATCCCAATCTTCCATCCAATCTCATAAGAAGATTCATCTTCGTTCAATTTCGGACCGGATGTCTTGGTCTTATGAAGCCAATTATTTGAAGATTCCCACCATTTCTGATCTTTCCAGTCATCATGGGAATTCATTATTATGTTTCCTACCTTAACCTTATCCCAATTAATATCATATTCTGTTCCCGCAAGTGCAGATGCTAAGTCCATATCATACGTAATCGTGTACTCTTCATCATTACTCATATCCGGCAAGCGGAAAAAGTATGATCCATCCGCCTGCTGTTCCGCCATGAAATATCCTGGAGCCGGAGTTATAACTGTAGATGAATTGCCGTTGGCTTCCGTCGTAACTTTTGTGCATACCACTGTGCCAGTGGCGACATCCGTGTATGTCACCGTAGTAATCGTCTGCCCATTTTCCTCCGTGACATCCGGAGAACTCGGAGTATATATAGCTAAATCCTTCAGCTCAGTTAACTCTTCTTCACCACTTTTACTCCTTACGTGAATGTTCCCAAACGGAATATTGCGGCCGAAATTCTTGCCGTTCACCGACACGCTCGGCATATCCTTCAGCGTCACATTGGTTGCTCCTTCTTTTCCAGGAGTTACAACAATACTATATTTTAAATTTTCCCCATCAAATGTCGGATCCGATTTTTTCGCATTGAAACTGCTGTCTTTACTGCTGCTGCCTTCTTCAATCTTCTCCGTAAAGGTAAAGGTATAATGAACTTTATCGCTAAACTCAAGAGAGCCTTCCTGCGCGACCTTATCCTTAGACACCCAACTCGTAAATGTGACGTATCCAGTAAAATCCGTATCCATCGCTAAAAATGTTGGGTCGTCAAACGTTAACGTAATCTTACCGCCCGGTTCTATCCTATAAGTCCCTGCTTTTCCACTCTCGCTCCCGCTCCATACGATGTCTCCGGTAATCTCCTTGGTATAATCAAATGCATCTGGAAGCTGATATACCACAGTGTAATGATCTTCTGAAATAACTCCGCTCGGTATCGCATAATTAAGTGTAAAACCGAGAGTATGCTCGGTCGGGAATTCGTATTTTCCATCCTTTTGCTCTACCGGTACCTGGATTCCATTTTTATTCGTCCAAGTAAAAATCACGTCTGTGATAAACGAGTCTAGATTGATCGTGCCGTCTTCATTATAGACTGGTTTATTTTTTCCATCCGTCTCGTTTATCATCATCGGCTCGTCGCCGAGTGACATCAGGCCGAACATCGGCGCCTCGGTCTCGGATTCAGTTCCCGTCTCGGTTTCGAATTCCGTCTCGGTGAACTCTCCCATCTCAGACTCAAACTCAGTGCTCTCTTCGGTCTCAGTCTCAGTTTCAGATTCAATCTCGGTTTCTTCCATAACTTTATCAGACCCGGTCTCTTTCTCCGCGTCTGTCTCTGTCTCAATTTCAGTTTCTATCTCTGTTTCGCTTTCTGTCTCAGTTTCGGCTTCTGACTCTGTGATTTCTTCCGTCCCGTTCTCCGCCTCGGTGAGTTCTTCCGTCTCGGCCTCAGTCTCTGTCTTGCTCTGAACCTCAGTAGCCTTCTCCGTCTCTGTGGTCTTCTCGATCTCAGTCTGCGGCGCCTCGGTTACGCGCTCGGTCGCGGCCTCGGTGAGCTTCTCCTCCTCGGTGGTCTTCTCGATCTCGTTCTGGGCAGCCTCGGTCTCACACTCGGTCTCCGCGTCTTTCCCGCTCTCCGATTCCTCTTCGCTTTCTACAACAGGCTGATCAGACCCGGTCTCTTTCTCCGCGTCTGTCTCTTCCTCGGTTTCGGTTTCGATTCCCGTTTCAGCCTCGCTCTCGCTCTTCGCCTCGGTGAGCGTTTCCGTCTCCGGCTCGCTCTCTGTATCGGCAGGCTCCGCGCCCTCTGTCTTCTGCCCGGCCACGGCCACGCGGATCTCCGGCAGCTTCGCCGTATCCTGAAGGACGATGGTGTTGCCTTTGCTGTCCGTCTCCGGCAGCACTGCCACGTAGGTGTAGACCGCGCCCTCGTGCTCCGCGTCGCTGAGGAACGTATCTGCGGCGCTGCGCTCCTTGTCGATGCGCCACTGTACGCCGTCAATGGCGATCGTGTTCTGCTCGTACAACACCTCGTCGATGCTGTCGATCGTCAGGCCGAGGCTGTCCGCTGCAGATACGGCAGGGGCAGCCGTCTGCGGCTGGCTCTGCGGCAGTGCCGCGCTCTGCGCCTCATCGTCTATGACCGGAAGCTCCTCCGGCATCGGAAGCACGCCGCCCATCTCTGTGGACGCGTCAGGATCCTGCTCGCTTTCCGCCGGCTCTGTCCGGGACGCGGCCTGTGCTTCGGCGACCGGAAGCTCTGACAGCACGTTCGCCGTCACATTCAGGCTGTCCGGAAGCAGGATATCGCTCTCCTGCGCGCCGACCGGCAGCGTCTGCACGCGCGTCTCCTGCGGCAGCGCAGCGAAGGATGTAACAGCACAAAACGCGCTGAAGCTTCTCTCCATCGCGCGCACTACGGGCGCAGGCGCAGAGATCTCCAACGCGTCAAACAACAGCACAAATGACAGCAGCAGAGCTGCTATCCGCTTCATTTCCTGCTTGAATTGCCATTTCTTCATGTTACATCATTCCTTGTCGAGCGAGAAACATTCTCAACATTTGTTGCCCTGTATTGCCTTTGCTGCATATGGCCCGCGCTCCATTCGCGAGCGCCTTCTCCTCTGTCAGTCCTTCAAATTATTTCGTCTGCCATAATTTACTATATTATATGACTTTCCGTGAAATTATTCAACAGGTTTTCCGATTTTTTCGTGTAACATGTAAATTTCTCACAATTATAAAATGAAATCGTTTTCGCAACCCCTCCTGTCCCCCTGCAAATCGTCATCTTGCACAAAAAAAGAGGCCGCCGCAGCTCTGCAGCAGCCTCTGTAGCCCTGTTCTGTCTCACAAATCTCAGTCCTTGATCACCCGCGTCGCCCAGACGGCGTTGTCCCCGATCCCGGATACGATGATGCCTACCTTGCGCCCGGCGGCCTGAATCACCTGCCCGTCGCCGATGTACATGCTGACATGGTAGACGTAACCGTTGCGCGCGTAGAAAATCAGGTCTCCCGGCTCCGCATTCTCGATCGGGATCTGCATTCCGTACACGGCCTGATCCTCCGCGACGCGCGGAAGCGAATAACCGAAGTAGGAATAAATGCTCTGCACAAAGCCGGAACAGTCGGCGCCCTGTGTCAGGCTCGTCCCGCCCCAGACATAGGGGTTGCCGAGGAACTGCTTCGCGAAGACGATCATCGCCTCGCGCGTCTTGGCTCCCTGGGACGCCTCCTTCACGGAAGTCAGGGTGTAATAGCAGGCGTTGTTCTCCTCCGGCTTCACCAGAACCTCCGCGAGCGGCATGTTCTCCTCCCCGGTCTCTGCCACCGCGTCGGCGGCCGTCTGTCCGAACGTCAGCCCCTTCTTCTCCACAAAGCCTCTCGCGTCGCCGGACTCGACAAAGACCCAGGTGTCGTCCGTCTTGTCAAGGATATAGCAGAGATCCTTCTCAGACATCGTCCCGATCACCCGGGCCGTGTCCTTCTTCTGCTCGTATATGTTCACTTCTCCCGCCGCGAGCGCGTACTCCGGCGAAGCCATGACCGGCTGAACCGTCGTGTGCGTGTATGTAAACGCGGCATTGTCCGGACGGGCGACCAGCAGGCGCGCGGACGGAAGCTCCTCCATCCCCTTGATCCTGACGATCCGGTTCGCCACCTCTCCGGCGACGACCTCCTCCGATTGAATGAATCCCCGCACATTCCCGGATTCTATGTAATACCAGCCGTCCTTCTGATCCTCCAGAATATAACAGCATCCGTAATAATTCAGCGTTCCGACCGCTCTGGCGTCCGCCGACTTTTTCTCATATACCTGCGCTCCGTCCGGATTCCGGACGATCGCGTACTGCTTCTCGACCTCCGTGAAACGGAACTCCTTCTCAATCTCAGGCGGGATCACGATCTGCTGACGCGCAATCAGCTCCTCGTTGGTGAGGTGCTCTGTCTCCGACTCGGATTCCTCTTCGCTCTCCCTGTCCGGGACGACGAACGGCTTCTCCTCGATCTGCGCTTCGGTCAGCAAGGTCTCCGTCTGGGGCGTCTCAGGCACCGGCGCTTCGGTCGGAACCGTCCCGCCCGGAATCTCCGTCTGCTGAGCTTCTGCCCCTCCGGTCTCCGGATTTGAAGTCTCCGGATTGGCGCCCGGATTCGCGGGATCCGTCTCCCCCGCGCCGCCGGTGCTCCCCTGCTCACCCGTACTTCCGCCGTCCGGCGTCGGCGCGGATGTCTCTGTCTGCTCGGGAGCAGGCGCGGACGTCTCCGTCTGCTTCGGCGTCTCGGGCGTCGGCGCTGTCGTCTCCGTCTGTTTCGGCGTCTCGGGCGTCGAAGTCTCTGTCTGCTTCGGCGGCTCAGGCGTCGGCGCTGTCGTCTCCGTCTGCTTCGGTGGTTCCGGCGTCGGAGACGGCGTCTCTTTCTGCTCCGGCGTCGGAGACGGCGTTGTCTCCGATGCGGCGCCCGGATCTCCGGCCGACACATCTGCTGATACGGCCGCTCCGCCCGACTCGGCCTTCACGTATCGTACACTGTTGTGATCACTGCAGACGCTCTGTGACGCTATCGCAAGCACCATACACAGCATAGCAGTGAGCAATGTCTTTCTTCGCATTAGAAATTATCCCCTCTTGTATCTCTACGTCCCCCAAAAAACCTGTTAACAAAAATCTATTTTGCTATTTTAGCATACAATTCCCCTATTGTAAAGCCAACCTCCCGATTTTTGTAAAATTTCTGTAATATTTGTTGCTGGATACCGTTCCATTTTCTGCCGGAGCGTCCCCTCCGCCCCTCTCACGGAGTCAGCGCCCCTGCGCGTCCCGTGCGTCACTTCGACCAGGTGCGCCTCGCGAAGAGCACGAGCATCGGGAAGAGCTCCAGCCTGCCGACCAGCATGTCGAAGGTCAGGATCAGCTTGGAGAAATTCGAAAACGTGCTGAAATTCCCTGTCGGACCGACGATCTCAAGGCCGGGACCGATGTTGTTGATCGTCGCGGCCACCGCCGTGAAGTTCGTCGTGAAATCGAAATTGTCGAGCGAGATCAGCAGCACCGAGAGCGCAAAGACGATCACATAGGACGCCAGAAACACGTTCACGGAGCGGATCACGGCATGCTCCACCACGCGCCCGTCCAGCTTGACCTTCCGGACATGATGCGGGTGCACGACCACGTCGAGCTCCTTCGCGATCGACTTAAACAGGATGATGACGCGCGATACCTTCATACCGCCGCCTGTACTGCCCGCGCAGGCGCCGATGAACATGAGCATCACGAGGATCGTCTTGGAGAACGACGGCCACTGATTGAAATCAGCCGTCGCGAAGCCGGTCGTCGTGATGATGGAACCCACCTGGAACGCGGCCTGCTGAAATGCCTTCGCGACGCTCTCAAACATCCCTGTGATGTTGACCGTGATCAGCACGATCGACGTGAAGATGATGCCGAGATACACGCGCACCTCGCTCATTTTGAACGCTTCCTTCGGCTTGCGGCACGCGAAGAAATAGTAGGCGTTAAAGTTGACGCCGAATAATATCATGAATACGGTCACGACCACCTGCAGGTAGGTCGAATAGCCGCCGATGCTGTCATTCCTGACACCGAAGCCGCCGGTACCGGCCGTGCCGAAGACGGTCGTCAGCGCGTCGAACATCGGCATGCCGCCGATCAGCAGAAAGAAGAGCTGCGCAATGCTCAGCACGAGATACATCTTGTAGAGGAGCACCGCGGTCGACTTGACCTTCGGAACCAGCTTGCCCACGGACGGCCCCGGGCTCTCCGCCTTCATCATGTACATGTTGGTGCCGCCGGCGAGCGGCAGCAGCGCCATCAGGAACACGAGCACGCCCATGCCCCCGATCCAGTGCGTGAAGCTGCGCCAGAACAGCAGGCAGTGCGGCATCGATTCTACCTCGGTGAGAATGCTCGACCCGGTCGTCGTGAAACCGGACACCGTCTCAAAGAGCGCGTCGATGTAGGACGGGATCGCGCCGGCCATCACAAACGGCAGCGCCCCGAACATACTGAGCACAATCCAGCACAGCGCGACGACCACGAAGCCCTCGCGCGCGTACATGCTCTTATCGGTCAGTTTTTTGCGCGTGAGCAACCAGCCGCAGAGCAGGCAGAGCAGGGCGCAGAGCAGCAGCGAAATTCCCGCCCGCTCCCGGTACACCAGCGCGACCAGACAGGCCGGCGCCATGAACGCCGCCTCTATGACCAAAACCCAGCCTATGATGTTGCGTATGATCTTGTAATTCATATCTGCCGTCCTACTTTCCCGGAATTCCTGTCGGCTGTCTTTTTTCCAGTATATCCTGTATATCGTTCAGGCCGCCGAACTGTGTGATCACGACGACCCCGTCGCCCTCCCGCAGCATATCCGAGCCGCGCGGAATGATGACCTGCCCCTTGCGGTTGATGCTCGCGATCAGGATGCCTTTGCGGATCTTCAGATCCTGCAGCGGGGTGTCCGTCACGCGGGACTTGTTCCGAATGATGAACTCCAGCGCCTCGGCCTTGCCGTTGATGATCTTGTGCAGGGTCTCGACGTTGCTGCCGGAGGCGTTTTTCATCGAGCGGACGTAGCGGATGATGTGCTCCGCCGTGACGTCCTTCGGATGGATCACCGTGTCGAGGTTCAATTCGCTGATCACCTCGTCGAACACGGCACGGTTGATCTTGGTGACCTGTTTCATGTTGCCGATCTTCCGGGCAAACAGGGAGATCAGGATGTTCTCTTCGTCGATGTTGGTCAGCGCCGCAAAGCTGTCGTATTTCTCGATCTTTTCTTCCATCAGCAGATCCTTGTCCGTGCCGTCCCCGTGGACGATCGTCGCCTTCGGGAGCATGTCGGAGAGCTGCTCGCAGCGCTTCAGGTCCTTCTCGATCAGCTTGACGCGGACGCCGACGGCGAGCATCATCTTCGCCAGGTAGTAGGCGACGGCGCTTCCGCCGACGATCATCAGACTCTTCACGCGGTTCGAGGCGATCGCTGCCTGGCGGAAGAACTCGTTGGCGTCCTCCGACGCGGCGACGATGGACACAAGATCCCTCTCCTGCAGGACAAACTTGCCGTCCGGGATGAACACCTCTTCACCGCGCTCGACCGCGCAGACCAGGACTTTCTGTCCCCCGGTGAAGAGATCGGAGATCTTTGCGTTGTTCAGCGCGGACTGCTCCGGGACGCGGAATTTCAGCAGATCGACCCTGCTCTTCGGGAAGGAGTTAACCTCGATCGCCGAGGGGAATTTCAGCACCTTCGCGATCTCCCGCGCCGCCGTGAACTCGGGATTGATCACCATCGCCAGGCCGAGTTCTTCCTTGATGAAGCCGAGCTCCTTGCCGTACTCGGGGTTGCGCACCCGCGCGATCGTGTGGCAGTTGCCGGCCTTTTTCGCGATCAGGCAGCACAGCAGGTTCAGCTCGTCCGAGCCGGTCACCGCGATCAGCAGGTCGGCCTTCTCGATGCCGGCCTCCATCTGCACGGAATAGCTCGCGCCGTTCCCCAGTATTCCCATCAGGTCGTAGAGGCTTGAGATCTCCTCCACGACGCTCTCGTCCCGGTCGATGACCGTGATGTCGTTGCCCTCCCGGCTCAGCTCGATCGCGAGCGACTGCCCGACCTTGCCGAGGCCTACAATTATGATCTTCATATGATGCCCTCTCTATAGTATTCGTGTTTTGTTCATATGACAGTCCCGAACGCCCTCGCGGTGACTGGTTAATGCCACGTCAGGCACGAAAAAATTCTTCCGCTAATTTCCCAAATTCCGGCAGCGCGTTCCGGATCGTCTCGTAGGAGACGCAGTACGCGAGCCGCACGTAGCCGGGGCAGGCGAACGAGCTGCCCGGCACCATCAGGATGTGGTATTTCTTGGCGGCCTCCACGAATGCCTTCTCGTCCGGCACCGGGGACTTGAGCCACAGGTAGAAGGCGCCCTCCGGCCGCACGCAGGTAAAGCCGAAACTGGTCAGCCCGTCGTAGAGTGCCTTGCGGTTCCGGTCGTAGTAGTCTAAGTCCACCTCCGCGTCGACGCACTTCGCGACGGCGAGCTGGATCAGGGAAGGCGCGTTCACGCAGCCGCTGATGCGGTTCGCGATCGTCGCCGCGGCAATCGTGTCCTCGCTTTCCTCCACCTCGTCCGGGATCACGACGTAACCGATACGCTCGCCCGGAAGGGAGAGGGATTTGCTGTAGGAGTAGACCACCATCGTATTGTCGTAGTACTTCGTGACGAACGGCACCTGCGCCCCGTCGAACGCGAGCTCGCGGTACGGCTCGTCCGAGAGCAGATAAATTGCATGTCCGTACTCCTGCTGCTTCTTTGAAAGAATCGCGGCGAGCGCCTTTATCGTCTCCTCGGAGAAGACCACGCCCGTCGGGTTGTGCGGGTTGTTGATGATGACCGCCTTTGTCTTCGGGCTGAGTTTGCGCTCAAAGTCCGCAAGGTTTAACTGAAAGGTCTCCGTGTCCGGATCCACCTGCACGAGCACGCCGTCGTAATTGCCGATGTACGCGCCGTACTCCAGGAAATACGGGGCGAACACGATCACCTCGTCGCCCGGATTCACGAGCGTCTTCAGGCAGACATTCAGGCCGCTGCCCGCGCCCACGGTCATGATCAGGTTATTCTCCGTGAAGTGTGTCCCGAAGCGCGCGTTTAAGTTATCCGCGATCGCTTTCCGAACATGCGGAAATCCGGCATTGCTCATATAACCATGCACAAATACCGGATCCTCTTCGTCGAGAATGGAGACGATCGCGTCCCGGATCTTCGCCGGGGCCGGAACGTTCGGGTTGCCGAGGCTGAAATCGTAGACCTTGTCCGCGCCGTACTCGGCCGCCATCCTCTTTCCCTCTTCAAACATCGCACGAATCGCAGAATTGTTCTGCAAAAACGGCTTCATCTTCTCCGAAATCATAGCTCCTGTTCCTCGCTTCTACATTATGTCGTCATCTGAGCCGTGCCGGCCACAGAAAAACTTCGTACAGCTTATTGCTTTCGCGAATATTATAGTCTCCGCCAACTGTACTGTCAACCGTCTTGTCCGCCTGTCGGATCTAAACCAAAAACATATTAACATATTTAATTTGTGTGCTTTTCAGTTTTAGAGATATTTTATACAGTTTATTATTGCACTTATATATTATTTGTTGTATAATCATGTTGTTACCACCCCAATACTGGTAACAGAAAGGGGGTGATCGTATGAATATATTCTTTACTTTCGCAATCGCTGTCGCGGCTGGTGTAACTTGTCACTACATCATCAAGTGGTTAGACAGCAAGATTAAACGGTAACTAGCCCAAACGGTTTACCTCTCCGCAAAAGAGGAAGGGACCCCAGATGTATCACCAGTACATCTGGGGTCCCGCCCTTTTGATCGTATGAACATTCTTTACTTTCGTGTCTGCCGACATTATAGCATATGCCATTTTGGATTGCAATACACAAATTTCAGTATGTTTATGCGTACTTATCCCTTTACTGCAATACCTTTCCATAATATCTTTTCAATCTTTTCATATCTCACTCAAACGGGAAGCGAAACTGCGTGAGCCCGAAGCGGTCGCGCAGCCCGATAAGCTCCTTCTGGACGGCCTCGCCGACCGGCACGCCCTTGTCCTTGCGGAGCTGCCAGACCTCGTACTCCTTCTCGCCCGCCGTGTAGATGCGGTCGCAGCCCGGCGCCTTCTCGGAGGCACGCAGCTCGCGCAGGATGTTCCCGGCGGTCTTCTTGAAGGAGTCGGCACCCATGAACGCTTCCGTGTCGATCGCGATGAAAAAGTGGCCGAGCGGATACGGGATCTTGTTGCCGTCCGCGTCGAAGCCGGAGAGCATGCGCAGATAGCTGCCGGCCTGCAGCGCCGCGGAGAGGATCTCCACCACAGTCGCGTAGCCGTAGCCCTTGTAGCCTGCGAGCTCGTCGCCGATCCCGCCGAGCGGAGCCAGCGCGGCGCGCTTCTCGTTCAATGCGTTCAGGATGTCCTCGCTGTCCGTCATCGGCTTGCCGTCGCGGCCGATCACCATGCCCGCTGGCGTCGGCAGTCCGGCGCGCGCGAAATACTCGATCTTGCCTCTCTGGGAGATCGAAGTCGCGCAGTCCAGCACAAACGGGAACTCCTCGTCCGTCGGCATGCCGAAAGTGATCGGGTTCGTCCCCAGCATGTTCTCCACGCCAAAGGTCGGCGCGATCGACGGGCGGGCGTTCGTGCCGGTGATGCCGATCATATTGTTCTTCGTCGCCATCGTCGCGTAGTAACCCGCGATCCCGTAATGTGTCGAATTGCGCACGGCGACCATGCCCATGCCGTACTGCTTCGCCTTGTCGATCGCCATCTGCATCGACTTCGTCCCGACGACCATGCCCATGCCGTTGTGTCCGTCCACGACCGCTGTGGTCGGCGTCTCGCGCACGACCTCAAACTCCGTGACCGGGTTCAGAATACCGGCGTCGATGCGGTCGATGTAGATCGGTTTGAAACGGTTGCAGCCGTGGCTCTCGATGCCGCGGCGGTCGCTCTCCAGGAGCACCTCGGCGCAGACCTTCGCGTCCGCCTCCGGCACTCCCTCCTTCTGAAATACCTGCTCCATGAAGTCCCGCATCATCTCCCACGGGACGAAAGGTCTGGTCTCCTGCATCTGCAACTCCTCCTGTATTCCTGCCTGAGACAGAAGCGCGCGCTACCCTTCCGGATATTTTCCTCGAAAACCAGCTATATGGTTTTCTCGAAAAACACGCCGGAAATCCACACGATTTCTGTCCTTTGCATCTTTAACTGCACAGCGCCGCGACGACCTGATTGATCACCTTGCCGTCCGCCTTGCCCTTGAGCTCCGCCATGACCGCCTTCATGATCTGCCCTTTGTTCTTCGTCGCAAGCAGGTCGGCGAATTTCTCCTGCAGATACGCCTTCACCTCGTCCTCCGACATCAGCTTCGGCGCATACTCCGAGATCACGTCGTAGCGGAACTGATACTCCGCCTTCAGATCCGCACGCGCATCCGGGCAGGTGTCGATCTGCTCCTTGACCGTCTTCATCTCCTTGAGGATCACGCGGTCCGCCAGCTTCTCCGGAATGTCGTCCCTGCAGCCCTCATCGATCGCGACCTTCTTGATCGCGGAGATCAGCGAAGAGATCGCCTCCTTGCGCGGCTTGTCCTTGGCTTTCATCGCCGCCACCATATCTTTTCTCAACAGTTCAATGTCCATGCCTTACCTCCTGTAATCTGATATTTCTCATACATGATCATTTTCCCCATTATAAGCCCAAAACCCTGGTTTGTACACCCTGCGAAAAAATGAAATTCCAACAAAAGAGGGAGGGCGGACCTGCCGCCACTCCCCGCAGCCTTCTGTTTATGTAAGGAAATCCTTCAGCCGCTTGCTCCTCGACGGATGGCGCAGCTTCCGCAGGGCCTTTGCCTCGATCTGGCGGATGCGCTCACGCGTGACCTTGAACTCCTTGCCGACCTCCTCGAGCGTCCGCGCGCGGCCGTCCTTGAGGCCGAAGCGCAGCTGCACGACCTGCCGCTCACGATCCGTCAGGGATTCGAGCGCCGTGCCGAGCTCCTCGCGCAGCATCGAGAACGCCGCGGAATCCGCCGGCGAGAGCGCCGTATCGTCCTCGATGAAATCGCCGAGGTGGGAATCGTCCTCCTCGCCGATCGGCGTGTCGAGCGACACCGGGTCTCTCGAGATCTTGAGAACCTCGCGCACACGGCTTACCGGAACGCCCAGGCGCTCCGCCACCTCCTCCGGGGTCGGCTCGCGGCCGAACTCCTGCAGCAGTGTCCTCGTCATGCGCAGCGTCTTGTTGATCGTCTCGACCATATGTACCGGAACGCGGATCGTCCTTCCCGTGTCGGCGATGCCTCTCGTGATCGCCTGGCGGATCCACCACGTCGCGTATGTACTGAACTTATAACCCTTCGTGTAGTCAAACTTGTCGACAGCCTTCATCAGACCCATATTGCCCTCCTGGATCAGATCCAGAAACGGCATACCCCTGCCGACGTATTTCTTGGCAATGCTGACCACAAGGCGCAGATTGGCCTCTGTCAGAGCCTTCTTCGCCTCCTCGTCGCCCGCCTCCACGCGCTTCGCCAGCTCGACCTCTTCATCTCCGGTGAGCAGAGGGACATTGCCGATCTCCTTCAGATACATCCGCACCGGATCCTCCGTGCTGACGCCTTCCAGGACATCCACATCATTGATCAGCTCGATCTCATCGTTGTCGGACAGCAGAATATCCTCCTCCGATTCCAGAAGCAGATCATCCGCGGCATCCTCCTCGGACTTTACCTGCATCACATCAATGTGATTCTTCTCGAGGTACTCGAAGATCACATCCATTTTGTCCTCTGTCAGCTCAACCCCCTCAAAGGCCTTAAGGATCTCATCGTAATCGAGCGTATTTTTCTTCGCCTTAGCCGACGCCTTCAGGTTCTCCAGAATCTTCAAAAACTGCTCCTGTGCTTCGTTCATCAATGACCTCTCCTCATTATCTTCGCTGAATCATACTTTTGCGGCCCGGCCGCAAGCGCCCCGGCCTGTTCTGAACAGTTGCATTCGTACTCTTTAACATATCATCTTTGTCAAACGCTGTCAATGTCTGCCCTAAAATTGTCAGAAAAATCCTGCTCCTGTCATATTGTGACAGTTCCGCCCGCAGACAGCGGCGTCAGGCGTTTCCCGCAGGCGCGTCGGCCTGCGCCAGACGGTAGCCGGAATCCCTAAGCGTGATTATGGGACCGCCGGTGTGCTCGATGTACTCCCGCGTGATCGTCACCCGCCCGATGTTGTCGTCCTTCGGGATCTCGTACATGATGTCCAGCATAAATTCCTCGAGGATTGAGCGCAGCGCCCTCGCGCCGGTCTTCTTCTCGAGCGCCTTCTCCGCGATCGCCTCCAGCGCGCCCTCGTCGATATCGAGCTGTACCTCGTCGAGCGCGAGCAGCTTCTGATACTGCCGGATGATCGCGTTGCGCGGCTCCTTCAGGATCCGCACCAGCATCTCCTTCGTCAGCGCCTCCAGCGAAAAGATGATCGGAAGCCGTCCGATGAACTCCGGGATCATACCGAAGGTTCGCAGATCCTCGACCGTCACCTTCGACAGCAGGTTCGGATCGTCGTCGTATTTGTCCTTGAGATCCGCCAGAAAGCCGACGGAAGCCTGCTTGTTCAGGCGCTCCTTGATGATATCCTCGAGACCCGGAAACGCACCGCCGCAGATAAACAGAATGTTCTGCGTGTTCACGGTGACCATCGGCACCATCGCGTTCTTGCTCGCCGCGCCGACCGGCACCTCCACCTCGCTGCCCTCCAGAAGCTTCAGCATCCCCTGCTGCACAGCCTCGCCGCTGACGTCGCGCTGGTTCGCGTTGCGCTTCTTGGCGATCTTGTCAATCTCGTCGATGAATACGATGCCCTGCTCCGCGCGTTCCACATCGTTGTCCGCCGCCGTCAGAAGGCGCGAGATCACGCTCTCGATATCGTCGCCGATGTAACCGGCCTCTGTAAGGGAAGTCGCGTCCGCCATCGCGAGCGGCACATCCAGAAGCCGCGCCATCGTCTTGACCAGATAGGTCTTGCCGCAGCCGGTCGGTCCGAGCATCAGCATGTTGGACTTCTCGATCTCAATGTCGTCCGTGCCGGAAGCGATCCGCTTATAATGATTGTAGACGGCCACCGAGATCACCTTTTTCGCGTGCTCCTGTCCGACCACATATTCATCCAGGCTCGCCTTGATCCTGTGCGGCGCCGGAATATTGTTGATGTCAAGCTCCTTCCGGGGCTTCTTCTCTTTGTCTTTTTTCTTTTTGATCTGCTGCCTTGGAACGCCCATTCCCATACCGCCCAGAAGATCGGACAGGTTGATCATGCCGATCGTCGGGATCCCGCCGACGCGCTTTCCCTGATCTTCCTTTCCATCCTTCTTCTTCGGGTCGTCCGGATTGTCCGGGGTCTGAGCATCCCCGACGACCTCCGGCGCGCTTACGCCGCTCTTCGGACTGCCGCCGTTCTCCTGCGTCCCTCCGCCGGTCTTCGAAAAGTCCGGCATGTAATTCATAAAGTCATTGAACGAAACCCCTGAAAATTTCATCGAGTCGACCGCCTTCTGCAGGCACTCCTGGCAGATGCACACGTCGTTGCCCATGTCGAGCATCTTCCCGGCTCTGCTCTCCGGCCGTCTGCACATGAGGCAGATTTTCTCGTACTCGTCTTTTCTGTCCTTATCTTCCATATTACCGGTATACTCCCATTCTATCTCATGTTTCTATCTCGTGATTCCATCCCATATCTCATATTTCTATCTCTTAATTTCTATTTCTTTTTTCTGTCTCATTCTTCCGCCGGGGAAACCACACCAAATCCGGAGCGCGCGTACTCTCCCCGGTGTTTTGTCACTCCACCGTCACCGACTTCGCGAGGTTCCTCGGCTTATCCACATCGCAGCCCTTGCCGATCGCCACGTAGTAGGCGAACAGCTGCAGCGGGATCACCGCGAGCGAAGCCGTGAAATACCTGTGCGTCTCCGGCACATAGATCACGTAGTCCGCGGCTTTCTCCACCTCCGTGTTGCCGACGTTCGTCACCGCGAGCAGGAACGCGCCGCGCGTTTTTACCTCGACCATGTTGCTGATCATCTTTTTGTAGAGATCCTCCTGCGTCAGCACCGCCGCCACGAGCGTGCCCTCCTCGATCAGGGAGATCGTGCCGTGCTTCAGCTCCCCGGCCGCGTACGCCTCAGAGTGGA
>CANQIW010000013.1 GCA_947624055.1 uncultured Lachnospiraceae bacterium | reverse complement strand
AAGACGATCAAGAAGGTGTCCTCCGACATCGAGGAGGTCAAGTTCAACACGGCGATCGCGGCGCTGATGACGCTCACCAACACGATCTATAGCGCGGGGGCGCTCAGCAGGGAGCAGCTCGAGATCTTCATCAAGCTCCTCTCGCCGTTCGCGCCGCACCTGACGGAGGAGATCTGGGAAAGCCTGGGGCATACGGATTTCCTGTCCGTGTCCGCGTGGCCGGAATATGACGAGAGCAAGACGGTCGACGAGACGATCGAGATCGGTGTGCAGATCAACGGCAAGGTGCGCGCAACCGTCACCCTCCCGACCGACTGCGGCAAGGACGAGGCTCTCGCGACGGCAAAAGCCGACGGAAAGATCGCTTCGTATATGGAGGGGAAGACGGTCGTCAAGGAGATCTACGTTCCGAACAAGATCATCAACATCGTGGTGAAATGATTACAACCTCATACAAAAAATCACATGACAGGCAGTGGCAAAAAGCTGCCTGTTATTTTATATTTATACTGACAGAATGACAGCAGGGGCGCGGAACCCGGCGGGCGGATCCTTGATCAGGGACGTGGAGCTGAAGAGAATGTCTCTTCCTGCAATATTACAATTGACTTTCGTGTCGTAAAATATAATAATTATGGGGAAAAGACTTTAAAGTATAATAATTGTGGAGGAAAGGCTCCAGTGAGAAATTATCCGGAAGGAGACAGATCGTGAAAAAGTTTCGCATTCAGAATGGACAAATATTTGACGAGCGGGGATCTTTCCATGAGGGATCCCTTTACTTTATCGGAGAAAAGATCGCGGCGGCGGAGGAATACCGCGCATCCAAACTGGAGGAGGAGACGGTGGACGCCGGGGGCGGTTATGTGATCCCGGGGCTCGTGGACATCCATCTGCACGGCTGCGCCGGACATGACTGTTGTGACGGAACGGCGGAGGCGATCCGGGCGATTGCGGAATACGAGCTGAGTCAGGGGATCACGTCCATCACGCCGGCCACGATGACGGTTCCGGAGGAGAAGCTGATGCAGATCGCGCGCGCCGTGCGGGAAGTACGGGCTGTCGCTGCTGCCGGTGATTGCAGACGCGGAGCTACCCTGCAGGGGTTGTACATGGAAGGTCCGTTCATCAGCGAAAAGAAAAAGGGAGCCCAGAGGGCGGACGATATCCGGAAGCCGGATCCCGCATTTTTTCAGAGGCTGCAGGAGTTATCCGGCGGAGCGATTCGGACTGTGGCGCTTGCTCCCGAGACGGAGGGCGCGATGGAGCTGATCCGAGCGCTTTCGGACAGCGTGACCGTCTCGATCGCCCACACGGAGGCGGACTACGAGACGGCCTGCGAGGCGCTTCGCGGCGGCGCTTCTCAGCTGACACATCTTTATAACGCAATGCCGCCCCTCCTGCACAGGGAGCCGGGACCGATTGCTGCTGCCGCGGATTTTGAAGGATGCAAGGCAGAGTTGATCTGCGACGGCGTGCACGTTCATCCGGCGGCCGTGAGGGCGGCCTTTCGACTGTTTGGGGACGACCGCATCATTTTTATCAGCGACAGCATGGAGGCCACAGGCATGCCGGACGGAGAATATGAGCTCGGCGGCCAGAAGGTGTTCGTGAAGGGCAGGCGCGCGCTTCTGGCGGACGGGACGCTGGCAGGATCCGTCACGAACCTCGCGGACTGCGTGCGCGTCGCGGTGAAGGAGATGAAGATTCCGCTGACTTCTGCCGTGAAGTGCGCAGCGGTCAATCCGGCGAAGGCGATCGGCATCTATGGGGAGTATGGCAGCCTGACGGCTGGCAAATACGCGGATTTGCTGATCCTGGATCGAAACCTGGAGCTGAAAAAGATTTTCCGGCATGGCGTCAGCGTGTAGCGCCAGCTGTGCTTCCGAATATATCCGACTGTCTTGTGCAGGTCAGCTGTGCTTCCGAATGTATCCGACTGTCTTGTACAGGTCAGCTGTGCTTCCGAATGTATCCGACTGTCTTGTACAGCTCAGCTGTGCTTCCTCATGTACTCCACTGTCCTGTGAAGCGTATCCGCCTGATAGATCTGCTCCAGATGTCCTGCGAAATCGAGCCGATATCGCGTCTGTAGCTCTGCGAGCAGATTGCTCTGCTCTGTGTCCCGCAGTTGTCTGGCCTCCGCGAAATAATCCTCCAGGGTAAGCTGCCGTCCTTCTTCGCCGGATAAATTGTAAATGCTCACGCCAACCAGACGGATCGGGCGTTTTTCCACGCCGTCCAGCAGTCGGGCGGCTTCCCGATAGATGGCGGCGGCGGAATCGCAGTCCGGTATACTCCTGGAACGGGTGATCCCTTTCATATCGAAGTAGGTGAGCTTCAATGTCACACCGTTTCCGTGCAGTCCGTGGCGCTTTGCCCTGTGCTCCACGCACAGCGCGAGCAGGACAAGCACATCCTTCAACAGTCCGTAATTACTCACGTCCTCCTGAAATGTCACTTCTCTGCCGATGGATTTCGCATCCTGCGGGCGGTACGGCGTGACCTTCCGGTCGTCGATCCCGAACGCGAGCCTTGTGACCCATTGCCCCTGCTTCCCGAGGAGGCGGACGACCGTCTCCTGTCTTTCCTGCACGTCGCGCACGGTGCGGATCCCGAAGGCATGCAGCTTCTCAGCTGTCATCTCCCCGACGGTGTGGAGAACTCTCACATCGCGGTCGATGATCAGCTCGACAAAGTCCTTCGCGGTGGGGATCTCGAAATAGCCGTTCGGCTTCTTTTCCTCGCTCGCTGTCTTCGCCGCGGTCTTGGAGTAGGCCACGCCCACGGAACAGGTAAGCCCGAGCTCGTCCCTCGTGCGCTGCTTGATCGCATGGGCGATCTTCCGGGCTCCCTCCAGATCCCCCGCCTGATCTTTCACGTCGAGATACGCTTCATCGAGCGCGACCGTCTCCGCCGCGGAGGCATAGGTGTTCCAGATCTCGTGGAGCTGATTGGATACGGTCTTGTATTTATCGATATCCGGGCGCATATAGATGCCGCCCGGACAGAGCCGGTAAGCTTCCTTGATGTTCATCGCGGAATGGATCCCGTATTTTCGCGCCTCGTAGCTGCAGGTGGCGACCACTCCACGCTCTCCCGGCAGAGAGCCGATGATCAGCGGTTTCCCCCGCAGCGCCGGATTGTCCCGCGTTTCCACAGAAGCAAAGAAGGCGTCCATATCCACATGTATGATGATCTGTTCCATGTCCTGCCTCCTTTCGTCTGGTTCGCGAGTTTTCCCTTCTGGTGAAATCCTTCCCGCCATGTCTGCGTCGAAGTCGATCCCGGAGTCGGCTGCTTCGGAATCGTTGTTCCTGCAAATTTCATTATATAGAACATATGTTCTGAACGCAAGAGGAAATTATTTTGCACATCCTTTGTGCAATTCTCACAATTTGCTCAAATTTCTCACAATTTCGTTGAATAATTTCGTAAAAAAGCATATAATATAGTAAAATATGGAAGAAGAAATAGTTTTCAAAACAATCTAAAAGAAAATTGTGCTTGAAGTGTGGGGTTAATGCAACAGGCCGTTGCATCTGTTTTTGTTTGATCTGGAATGCAGTAATATGAAAAAGGGAAAAGTGAGACGGGAAATGATTGCGGCAGCAACGGCGCTGTCGTCCTCATATGAGTGCTTGGACGCGCTGGAAATTCCTGCGCACACGCTTGCAGTGTGTGGTGAACAGGGAGTTTCTGCGCGTTTTTAATATCTTGCTTTGTGCCATATGGGGTAAGGCTGCTCATACATACATCTGGAAACGGAAAAAGATATTCTGTGGTTGACTGAAATTTAACCGGACGGAGTGCGGAGGGGGTAATTGAAGTGAAGAAAAGAACAAAACGCATTGTGGCGATGCTTCTTGCATTTGCGATCATCCTGCAGCAGGACAGCATGGCAGGTGTGACAGTGAATAGACTGGCGTCGGCGGACGAGATGGAGGAAGCTCTGGAGCCTGAGATCATCGAGGAAGATGTGCCGGCGGACTCCGGGACAGATGTTGTGGTGGAGAATTCTGCGGAAACCGACGCAGCGCAAGAAGCAGATTCGGGAACGGACGCTGCGGAAGAGAGCCCGGCAGAGCCTCAAATTACTGTGGACGAGATTGAAGCGGTCGAACAGGCGGAAACACCTTTGACTGAGGAAGAATCTGCGGTTTCTGCGCTGAAGCTTGATAACAGTGTCCAGACTGCGGCAGATGCGCAGGTCAGTCCGATTGCCCTGAAGTTGACGCGCCCGGATGGGTTCCCTGAAAACGCAACTTGGAAAATGGAAACTTTAAAGGTGGGAGAAATAGCGAGCCTTACGGTCGGAACTGCAATGGGTCAGGCCGAAGGGCTCGCTTTGCGCTTTTCCGTGGAAGCGGATGGGAAAATATGCGATCTCACCGGTACGACGGCGATTCTTGACGGCTTGGATGCCTCTTTCCTGATGGGCGGGCATCTGTCCCTGTGCCGGGATGTGAATGTGGCGGGCGAATCGAAAGAGTCCGTTGACTCTGGTGAGCTTGGAGATTCCGATGTGTCTGCTGCGTCCGGTATGTCTGATGCAGACAAATGGGAAGAATTGGCTGTGCAGTTTTCACAAAACGGCGGCGTGGTACGTGCACATTTTTCTGTGAACAGCGACGGCGTGCTGTTCTTCTGGAAGGACGCCGATGTCGAGGCGGAAGAGGCGGATGGAGAGTCGATGGAAGCCTGGACTGAGACGGGGAGCGAGACGGCAGCGGAGGCAGAGCAGGAGACGGAGACAAAGAGCGAGACAGAAACAGAAGAAGGAACGGATACCGAGCAGGATATCGAACTTGAAACGGAAGCAGAGACGGATATTGAGCAGGGCAGCGAACCTGAGACAGAGGCGGGGGCTGTGCCCGGGTCGGAGTCTGTGTGGAACGAGAGTGAGACAGAATTAGAAAGTGAGACCGGGGCGGAATCGGAGACAGAAACTGAGACTGAGACCGAGATTGGTGAATTGGCATATGACCTTGCCAATCTCAGCTCAGATGGGTTGATGCAGATTGCTGAAGCAGAGATCACTGAGGCAGAAACAGTTTATGAGATTTATTATGTAAAAGATAAAGAGTTGGTATTCCAAACTAATAGTGAACCCGATCCAGAAAAAGGCGAATTGGTAAAAGATGTAGACTATTTTGTTTACAATGATGATGGAAGTGGTACTAAAGATAAAGCAGAGGATTGGTTATTCTCTGAACATAAGAATGACATTACTTCCGTCACATTTCGTGAGGATGTTCCATTGCAATCTTTGCAATGTATATTTTACAATTATACAAAACTGGAAAAAGTCAATGCCGAAAAATTTACAGCGACTAAGGCTGTGATAAGTTCTATGGCACATGCTTTCAGAGGTTGCGGATTACTGACATCTCTGGATCTGAACAACTGGAACATGTCTACTGTAACAAATATAGGCTATATGTTCCGTGAATGTAAGTTACTTTCGGATTTAAAAATTGACAATTGGGACACATCAAATGTTGAAAATTTTAATCAAACATTCCGAGATTGTATTTCTTTAGAAGCAATTGATGTCAGAGGGTGGGATGTCAGTAATGCTACCAATTTATGTCAGACATTTTATGGATGCAAAGCGCTTACAGAGCTGGATCTTAGCAATTGGGATACAACTAGAGTTTGGAGTGGAAATACGGATCAGCTATTTAATGGTTGCGTAGCTTTGTCACAACTAAAACTTGGGAAAAATTTTATTTTTAAAACATTGTCAAATAAATCTCCCTGCCTTCCCAGTGGTTCATGGGAAGATGAATCTACCGGTAAGGTTTATAGTGCTGATGATATCATGAATAACGCGGCTCAGAGTGAATTGCCTGCTACTTTTCATAAGCTTATCTCGATAACTTTCAACGTTAATGGTGGTAGCTCTTCGAACAGCAACATAGAGAGCTATATTGGTGCTAAGCTTACTGCTGAAGAGCTTGATAGGATACCAACTCCCACCCGTGCCGGATACGAATTCGCAGGTTGGTGGACTGATCCGGCTGATGGTGAGGGTGAGCAGTTGACAGCGGAGGGCACGATCACGCAGACCGATTACTATGCCCACTGGAAGGAATACAAGGTTTACGAAATTTTTTATAAAGATACTGGAGAACTGGTATTTCAGGATACAAACAAAGTGGATTCGACAAAAGTGAATCCAGCCGATACAGATAAATATATAATATACGATGATGACGGCAGCAAAGCTTCTGGCAGCGGTGCCAGTGAAGCGAGCTGGGCATTTCATGAGATCAGATCCCAGATAAAATCTGTGGAGTTTCGTGACAATGTAAAGTTGCGAACCCTTCAGTTCATTTTTAAGGGATGTAGCGAACTGTTAACAGTGGAGACCACAAATTATAATGCAGCTGGTGTTACGTCAATCGCTCAGGCTTTTTGGGGTTGTACAAAGTTGCAAACGCTGAACCTGAGCAATTGGAATGTATCATCTGTGGAAAATATGGGGTATTTAGTGCGAGATTGTAAAAATCTCCAGTCTTTGGATGTTAATGGTTGGAAAACGAGTTCAGCCACTAATCTAAATTCTATGTTTCGCGGCTGTACTGCTTTGATGACGTTGAATGTTAGCAATTGGGATACAAGTAACGTTACGAATATGGAGAATATGTTCTTCGACTGCGTGAAGTTGACGGAATTGAATATAAGCAGGTGGGATACAAGTAACGTTGCAAATATGCGGAATATGTTCTATAACTGTGAGAAGCTGACGGAACTGGATATGAGCAGTGGGAGGACAAAATCTAATGTGAATCCATCTGGGATGTTTTATAACTGTTCTGCTCTGTGTCAATTAAAACTGAACGCTGTTTTTGTTGCAACGCAGGAAACCAATCTTACTGGTCAATGGAAAGGACTGGCCAGTGGAAAGGAATACGATGCGAAAAGCCTACTGGCATCTACAGACAAGGCTTCCGACACCTACGTCCGCGCTGTCCCGATAAGTTTCCATGGCAATGGCGGAACGCCCGATCAGACCAAAGTGGACGGCTTTGTTGGGTTTGCGCTGGGGGATAAATGGGACTCTGTGACAGAGCCGGCTTATGCAGGCTTTGTATTTAACGGCTGGTGGACCGCGGCCGAGGACGGTGAACAGCTTACGGCGGAAACTCCTCTCACACAGACCGATTACTATGCCCACTGGAAGAAAGACCGGGTCTATGAGATTCTCTACGAGAGCGGAGAGCTGGTGTTCCAGAGTGACAATACGCCGGATCCGGAAAAGGGCGAGGTGCGTCAGATCTTTGAGGACGACGGCAGCAATGCCGCGAACAGCAAGTGGGAGTTTGACGAGATGCGGGATTTGATCACTTCCGTGTCATTCCGCGATAATGTCAAGCTGAAGTCACTTCAGGCGATTTTCAAAGACTGCAGGAACTTGAGTACAGTGGATGTCGGGCATTACGACGCGACAGGTGTGACTACAATTGCGTATGCTTTTTCCGGCTGTGAGAGTCTGACTTCTCTGAACCTGAATACATGGAATGTCTCGTCTGTAACGTACATAGGATATGCGTTTCAGAACTGTAAGAATCTGCGTTCTCTGGAGATTGACCGGTGGGAGACGAGCAATGTCTGGAATATGTATAATACGTTCAACGGCTGCTCTTCTCTGGAGAAGCTTGACGTCAGTGCGTGGGACACGGCAAAGGTTTCAAACATGATAGGGACGTTTGGCAATTGCAGCTCCCTGACCGAACTGAATTTGAGCGGATGGAATACAAGCAGCGTTACTGCTGAAAGTAATATGGCGAATCTGTTCGCAGGCTGTACATCGCTGTACCAGCTGAGCCTGGGAGCTGATTTCCATTTCTTTACAAATGCGGGGTTGGACGGTCAGTGGAAACGCGGCGACGATGGTGAGGTCTACAGCGGGTCGGAACTGATGAACAGATATAATGGCTCGATGGCGGATACATACCATCGGTATGTCCGTGTGTCCTTCAACGGCAATGGCGGTATCGCAAGCCCGCAGAGCATAGAGTGTTATCTTGGCGAGACTGTGGATGCGCTTCCGACGGCAGAGTGGGAAGGCTATCATTTCCGTGGCTGGTTTACTGAGCGAAATGGCGGAGAGCAGCTGGGAGAAAATGAACCTCTTACCCAGGCAATTTACTATGCCCACTGGGAGCCGTACACTTATACCCTGCGCCTCAATGCCATGAATGGGGATAAGGAGTATGATACAAAAGAGGTATCGCTGACATTCGATGCGTTTTATCAGCTGTCAGAGAATGAATTTACATATGAGGGAAAATTCCTGCTCGGCTGGAACACGAAGCGCGACGGCAGCGGCGAGATGTACGGCCCGAATTCGCGGATTTCCGGGCTTGCCGACCAGGACGGTTCCACGGTGAATCTGTATGCGATCTGGGGAGATCCGGACGATTATGTCACGCTGACGTTTGATTCCAGGTTTGATTCTGAAGATGAAGGGCTGGAGGTTTCCTCTATGCGCTTCAAAAAGGGTGAGACGGTGGAGGCAAAGCATCTGCCACAGTCGACGAGAGAAGGATACCGCTTTGAGGGCTGGTCCTATGAGGAGAATGGAGAGCCGATTTCGGATAAGGATCGCGTGGAAATGTCCGAAGACAGGACGCTGTATGCCGTATGGGAAAAGTATCTGACGGTGACCTTTGACCCGCAGAAGTATGATTCCGATCTGCAGCTTGTGAAGGTTCAGGCTGTGGCGGATGAGCCGCTGGAAGGCTCTCTGCCGGATTTCCCGCAGAGGGAGGACGGCAGCATTCTGATTGGCTGGTTTGCAGAGGATGACACTCAGGTAAAGGCCGGGGAGACCTCTGTCACGGCGGATACGACATTTTACGCGCACTGGGGCTGGAGGCCGCAGTTTGATACGGCGGGCGGCAAGTTCGAAGGAACTCCAGAGATTCCGTTTGAGGAGACTTCAAGCTATACACTTGGAGTGCTGCCGGAGGTTGTCCGCGATGGATATGCGTTCGACGGCTGGTATTATGTGGACGGCGCGGAAGAGGAAAAGAAAATATCTGCGGGCGAAACGGTTGTGCTTGGTAAAAATACGCGCATTGTTGCGCACTGGAGGCCTGATCAGAAGGTAAAGATTACATTGGATCCCGGAGAGGGGACGATCGACGGCAAAGACGGAGAGAGAATTCTGAATGCCTATCAGGGAAAGGCGATAGGCGATCTGCCTGTTCCGAAAAGGGAAGGCTATATATTCCTGGGTTGGCAGGATGGAAGCGGCAAGCTTTATAATCTGACTGATTCGTTCTCTGAAGATGAGACCCTGACCGCAGAATGGGCGAAAGAGCTGACTGTCACTTTTATGGACGGGGGTAAGACGGTGGCGACGCTCACGGTGCCGGAAGGCGGCACGATCCCGTCTCTGCCGGGTGTAAAAGTAGATCCTGCAGATACTACGAGAAACGACAAAATTCTGGAGGGCTGGTACACAACAGAAGATAATTCGGGCACAAAGCTGACTACAGAGACGACGATTTCTGAAAATGTCACCTATTACGCACACTGGATAGAGTTCAAGAAAAATGGAACTGCAGGCGCGGGCGCGACGCCGTATACCTATGGCATAGAGTGGAATTCCGCATCCAATGAAAATGTGGATAATGTGGACGGTCATCTTGTATTTCATCCGACGGATTACCGTCCCCAGACCGCGCAGCTGCATGTTCACTTCCAGCTGAACGTAGGTACACAGGAAGGCGGCTCTACTATACCTGCAGGCGGCGTGAAGATCAAAATCCCGAAATCTGTCTGGAAAGGTTGGGATGGAAAATTAATCCCGTCGGGCAATGTGGCCGAAAGTCTGTCGGGGGCCAAGGGCGATGCGCAATTTGCTATTTCTGAAAAGGAGTCAGATGAAGAGTATTATGTTCTGGTGAACAGCAGTGAGATTTCGGGCGGCGCAGGTATGGACGCCACATTCAGCTATGACGTGGATCCCAATCAGGTGCCGGGCGGCGGGGTAGACGCCGCAGGAAACTATGTGACAAAAGACCTCAAATACTATCATGACACTTTTACGGTGACGATCACAGTAGATACGGATCTGACGGATGGTGCGGTTGATAACACACACACGGAAGATTTGTTCATCGAGATGCACACGCGGGTGCGCACCTTCGCCTCGAAGGAATTCGTGAAAATGTACCCTTCGTACAGCAATTCCTGGAAGGATACATGGGGGTCGAAGCCTGCGGATGCAGACGATTATTTCTATATTGAATGGAAATTGAAGGAGACGTCGGAGACCACCACCAACCAGCCGTTTACCTTTAGCTGGTCGGAGGAGAATACGGTTCACGACGGCACGGTGGTAGGTTATCTGAATAATGACGGAACTAAGGTAAATGCAACCGGACATGAGATTTTTGATAAGCAGAGAGTGCTGGTGAAATATCCGCGCACGATGCTGGCGGAGGCGAAGGGCGGGAAGTTGCCCATTCACAATGAGGCGATCGTGACGGAGAAATGGGACTCAGGCTACAAGACTTCCCACCGCGTATCCGCAGACTATACGCTGGAGGTGCCGGAGTACAGCGGAGGGGGTCGTGGACTGGATAAGATTTCGTTTGACGTGGCAAACAGCCGGAACATATCGCGTCCCGCGCAGAAGCATGGCGGACAGGAGGACATCCTGATCGATGAAAATGAAGTTCCGCTGGGTTGGCGGGTCAGTTACAGCGGCGGGGCGCAAACGCAGCCTGTGTGGGATTCGACCACAGAGACCTATACGAGATCCGAGCGCACCATCAGCATCACGGACGGGATGGAGAAAAGCCTTTTGTATTCGTCCGGCAGTGCAGACGATAAATATTCGTGGAATCCTTCTAAGGGCAACGTAGATCTTTCCGATGAGGATTATCGGTTTACGTCTGTGAAAGTGAACCTGAGGGAATATGATATGGTATCGTACGGCGATGCGTGGTCGGAAATGGCGGAGCATGAAAACATCGCGGACTATGAAGACGTGTATCTCTATGTGCGCTATAAAGATTCCGACGAGCCGGTGTTCTTTGCGCGCGTGGGGATCAATGTTCCTGTGAGCCTGCCGGAAAATGTGTGCGGGATCGAGATCCGGCATGACTCTTCCTTCTATTGGACAGACATCACGGTGGATTTGGGTGTAAATCTGCAGCCAAGCCCGGCTGTCAGCAGGCTATTTAAGGAGGATGTGGGCAGGGATACCACTTCGATCGTGAAAAACCGGGCGCGCTGTCAGGTGTGGGCGAGCGGACAGACGGATCCCTATGTGAATGTGACGAGTGATAATGAAAGCAGTGCAGTTCAGGAAGTCTGGGAGATGGATATCAGCGACACGAGCCAGTTCCTGCAAAAGAGGGCTACGACGCTTGCGGGCAATGTGATACTGGATGTGAAACACGGGACGCAGGACAGCCCGATGAGCCTTACCGGGTGGCTGTACAATAACGGCGGCCGCATACAGCAGATGCGGACGGGCGTTTTTTATGATCTGCTCCCGCTGGGAACCACAGTTGACCCGGAGACGGTATACGGGATATGGACTGATACCAACTGGTCGAGCGTTGGCGCGCCCGGATATCCGGCGAACAACTATAAATCAAATCAGAACAGTGAAAGGCGTCTGCCCTCTGCCTATATCGACGTGAAGTTTGAGTCCAACTGGGAAAGCTCGCAGCGGACGATGATGATCATCGAGTTTGCGTTGCCAGAGGGCGTGAAGGCAAACGGCGTGCAGATTTACTATCTGCTGCGCACAACTTATGAGAACATCATGGAGAACGGCGCTACCCAGCAGAACAGCGTTGCCTTCGTGAACACGACGGAGCTGAGCGCGACGCCGAAGTTGACACAGTCTGGGATTGAAATCTTAAGTCAGGACGAGAAATACTTTAAGAGCCTGGATACTAAGTACAGCGGACGCATCAGTTATTCGGAGGACTCTGAGAATTACATTCCCGTGGATGTTTCTACCTGGGGCTTCGACAAGCAGGTGAAGGCGGAGACAGGGTCGTCCTATGTCCAGAAGGATCATGTGCTGCTGAATGATACCTATACCTATCGCCTGATTTACTCACAGGGCAGCGGCACGCATACGAAGGACATTGTGTTCCTGGACGTACTGGAGAACGGCTATTACGAAAAAGACCCGACATCAGAGACCGGAAAAAAGCTGATCGGAGCGGAATGGAAGGGCACGTTTGAGAACATCAACGTGGAATCAATCCGAAAGCTGACAATGATAGATGATGGTAAGACGCTTCGCTGCAATCCGGTGGTCTACTATTCGACAGTGGACAGGAATATGATTGAAGGCGCAGAGCTGAATCTGTCGGATACGACTGTCTGGACGACAGACCCGCCTGACAACAAGAAAGATATCACCGCAGTCGCGGTGGACTGCTCGAAGTGTGAGGATGGGAAAACGAAGTTTGAGCTGAAGGGCAATGTGGACGCCATGGAGATTTACATTACCATGCGTGCGCCGACAGATGCGAAGCTTGTCGATCAGACGACCCGCAACCGCGCAGTGATCAATATGAAGCATGTGGATTCCGAGCGGAGCGAAACCGCCGTTATGATGGACGCGGGGGCGTCGGTGGTGCTCAAAGACGTGACTCCGGAGCTTCACAAGAGCTCAGATCCGGGTTCGGGAACAGAGGACAATCCGGCGTCGGTCTATCAGGACGATCAGTTGACCTATACGCTTTCTGTGAAGAATACCGGCGAGGAGATATGGCTGGATGATATCGTGCTGGAGGACACAATTCCGAGCGGTCTTTCGGTGCAGAACAGCAACATCCGCGTGCGTTTTGGCGCGGATGTGTTCACGGCGATTGAGGGCGTGCCAAGGGTTAAGCTCAGCAGGGTAGAGCAGACGCTCACGTTTCGGATAGGGATGCTGTATCCCGGAGAGACGGTGGAGATAGCGATCACCGGGACAGTGACGGCGGCGACCGGGACGCTGACAAATACGGCGAAGATCGTATCTGTGAATGATGTGGAGAAGACGGTTCATTCTGAGACGACCTATCATGAAGTGACCCCGATCGGCTTTAACATTTCCAAAACCGGAGTCGGCGGGAAGCCGCTTGCGGGCGCGACATTGCAGCTCTGGAAGCTGAATGAAGGCGTTAAAGCCGGCGCGGAGCTGAATGGGACGAATTATACCAAGATAGCCGAATGGGAGAGCGACGGCAAGGTAAAAACATTTACCGAGCAGACCTCCGGCATTTATGTCCTCCATGAGGTTTACGCCCCTGCGGGTCATCTGAAGGCGGAAGATATCACCATGGAGCTTGACAGCCGTGGAAACCTGACGCTGGACGGCAAGTTTGTGCCTTCCGTGACGATGAAAGATGAGTATACGAAGGTCAGCATTGTAAAAGAAGATCACACCGGGCACGCGGTTAAGGGCGCGAGACTGGCCGTTTATGAGCTTGAAAACTTTGATACAACGACAGGGGAGCCGATAAGCGGAAGCGAGTCTGTGGCCGAATGGGAGACCGATGGCAGACCGCATGAGCTGGACGGAGTGCTGGATGCGGGTAAGAAATATATCCTGTATGAGGCGGAGGCTCCGGAGGGGTATAGAAGGGCGAAGTATGTAGAGTTTGAAGTTCCCTCTGACGGTTCACATTGTACGGTGTTTATGTATGATCCATTCGACTCGTTTGAGGTGAAGATCCGGAAGGTGGATCCCGACGGGAATTCGCTTGCCGGGGCGAAGCTGAGGATCATGGGAAAGAAAAACGGAGAGGAAGAGGAAATTTCGCCAATCGAATGGGATACCACGGTGGAAGATTACACGATAAAACTGTATCCCGGGACTTACACACTCTCGGAGGTTTTTGCGCCGGATGGCTACGCCGTGGCGGATCCAATTGCATTCAAAGTGGAGGAAGACAGCACCAACAACGCTAAGGTGACGGTGAACGGGGAAGCTGTGAAGGAGCTCACGCTGGTTATGGAGGATAAGTGGGCACAGGATCTGACCGTGACGAAAACAGTGAGAGGTGAAGAACCGGAAGACTCCGGCGAAAAGAAAGAGTATTCTTTCACTTTGACACTGAAGAAGGCGGACGGGAATCTGTTTACTGAACCTCTGGCTTATAAGAAGCGCGAGAAGTCGATCGAGGGCGGGCCGAATATGGTGACGTCCGGCATGATATCCGCCACAGAGGAAGGCGTTTATCCGTTCAATCTGGCGGGCGATGAGAACTTCACATTTGTGGATGTTCCGCAAGGGCTTACCTATGTGGTGGACGAGATTTCAGAGACGGATGCGGGATACGTGGTGACAAAGGAGAACGACAAAGGAACGACAAACGGCTACACAGCTACGGCAGTAAATATTACGAATACCTACCCGGAGATGGGCGATCTGCTGATTTCGAAGACCGTGATCGGCAGCTGGGCGCCGCCGGGAGAAATTTATACAGTTCAGATTACGCCGGAATCAGGGAAGACAATACACGATGGCTCGTCGCCGAGCGACATTCATGTGTATAAGATGTCCTCCGACGGAAAAGAAGAAATGGCAGAGCCAGATGCAGTGATTACGGAAAATGATATCACCGTTAAACTGGCCGGCGGCGAACAGATTGTGGTGCACGGACTTAAGCAGGAAACTTATAAGGTGACGGAAATCGGAGCAAATTGGGGAACCGAAGGAGCTGCATTTACGACAAAATATAAGGTAAATGGAGGAGATGAGTCTGAGGCTGCAGAGGTGGCGGTTGCCGCTGATACGATCGGAAACGTGGAGGTGCGCAACACTTATCCGGATGTAGGTGAGTTGACGATAGAAAAGACGGTGTCTGGAGGAATAGCGCCAGATGACGATACCTGGTATACCGTTCAGGTGTCTTGTACAACCGCGGGCGCGTTTGAAAACTATCAAATAGAAAGTGTACCAGCGAATAGTTATCAAAATGCAAGTGTAATAAGAGGTGGTCTTCGGTTCCAGCTGCGCAAGGATAGCAAAGTGACGATTTCCGGTCTGTCCGTTGGCACATACATGGTCAAAGAGTCTGTGGCAGGGCTTGACTGTATAGCTTCCTATACGGTGAACAGAGACTCGAAGACTAGCGAGACAGGCGGTTCCGTGACATTGAGCCGTGGGACGGGTACTTCTGCTATGGTTTCTTCCGGTGAGGTACAGATTGACAACCGTTATCCGGACAGCACTTCCATGAGGCTCTTCGGCACGAAGGCCGTGATCGGAAAAGAGCTGGAGGCGGGCAGGTATCATTTCGGTATTGAAGCTGTAGAGAATCCGGGAGGCGGAGCGGTATTGCCGACATCAGTAACTGTCGCTAACTCGGGAGTTTCAGGCGACCGGTTTGGTTTTGACGCGATCACATTTGTGAAGGCGGGCACCTATGTCTTCCGGGTGATGGAGACGAGTTCAGACGACCCGGAGGTGGCAAAGGATGGCACGGTATATACAGTGACCGTGACGGTTGAGACCATAAAGAATGACACGACGTACGCTTATGAGATCACAAAGGTCGTGATCGCGAGGATTGCGGCGGGCGGAGGAGAGACCGAGACAGTCGCGACCTACGAGCAATCCTTTGATGAGGAAACCGAGGGCTCCGGCGGAAGTTCCGGTTCGGAAGGAAGCGGAGGATCAGCTTCGGAAGGCGATCTGCTTATCGCGGACGAAGAAGTAAAACCGATACCGGAGGGCAATGCTTTCAACCTTCCGGAACAGGATGCGGAGGATGGCACAGGGAAAGCTGTGAAAGCAACCTTTATCAACCGTGCGAAGCATCCTCTGGAGATGCCGGATACCGGAGGTTCTGGGGCAGCGCCAATCACACGTACCAGTATCCTCTTGTGTCTGGCAGGATGTTTCATCCTCCTGCTGGCAAAAAGGCGAAAAGAAAACCAGCAGTTTCTGGCAGCGAAGGATTCAAAAAGGTTCAAAGTTTCAAAAAAGGAGAGTGAGTAAGGATGAAGAGGAAGTCTGTTTTCAAGTCGGTGTTCACGCTTGTGCTGTTCCTGGCGTTGCTGTTGTCCCTGGCAGTGAGCGTTTCGGCAGCCACCATCACCATCAATGGCGGTACTCAGGCAGGTATGGGCGGAGCCGGGCGTTTCAGGGCGTACCAGATTTTCGAGGGCAGTCTGGGCAGCACAGGTGCAGATAAGAATGAGCTGGTCGGTATCACGTGGGGCAGCGGAGTGGATTCCGACAAGCTTGTAGCTGCTCTGAAGGGAAGCGGTCTTCCTGTGACCGTCGATGGAGGGGCGAGCACATTTGGGACAAAATTTACCGCAGCGTATACGGAGTGGGAGAGTGAGCATGAGGATTCTGTCAGTGAGGCGGAGCTTGTGGCACAGTTCCTCGCCCAGCACCTTACGGATCGCGAGTACGCGGACGATTTTGCGAGGATTGTCGCCGGCTGTACGAATGAGACAGGAACCGCATCCGAAGTGACCGGCGATGGAACCGGCTGGGTGATTGATCTGCCGAAAGATGGTTACTATCTTGTGAAAGATACTTATACAACACCGACAGCAGGTGATAAAAGACCGGACGGAGCCGCATCCTCTTACATTCTGCAGGTGTCAGGAAGTGCGAAAGTGACGATCAAATCCTCTATCCCAACGGTAGAGAAAAAGGTAGAGGGTTCGGATGGGCATTTGACCGAGATCGGAGAGGACGTGAACTTCACTCTGACCGGAACGGTGGCACAGAACATCGGTGAGTATAAGACATATTCCTATACGTTTACCGACACGCTCTCCAGGGGACTTACCATTGGAGAACTGGATAACACCAACATCAGTGTCAGGACAGATGGAACTACATTTGCCCTTGGAACAGATTATACGGCGGCTGTTACAGACGGTGCAGACGGCGCGCATATCCTCACGGTTACGTTCGGTGATTTGATAGAAGCTGCCGGAAAGTATGGGGTTACGTTCAATGCAGAGAGCAGGATCGTCGTCACATATACGGCCAAACTGAACGCGTCTGCGGCAGTGGCTTCGGATCCAGCAGCCGGCAACCCCAACACTGTGACGCTTGAATATTCGAACAATCCGTATGGCGAGGGGACTGGTAAATCTGTAACAGATGAGGTAAAGACCTATACGCTCGGCCTGGATGTCACAAAGCAGAACGATAAAAAAGAGCCTTTGTCCGGCGTAAAATTCAAGCTGAAAAAGGGTGACAATTATGCCACGCTGGAAGCTGTGAATAAGAGCACAGGAGATGAGATTGAATACTACGCAGTCACGGGCTGGGACAACGCAGGCACGGAGCTAGTCACCGGTACGGATGGTAAATTCCACATCCATGGTCTTTCTGCCGGAACCTACATGCTTGTGGAGACAGAGGCGCCCAAAGATTACGAGACGATGAAAGACGTCGTGTTTGACATTACCGGCGGCTCAATCAGTTCGGACGGCTCTCTGGGAGATCTGGACTGGAAGCTTAACGAAACAAATGAGCACCGAACGGATGCAGCGTTTAGCGGAGACTTGATGAAAGGAAAAGCCACCCTCACCCTCACCAACTACAAAGCGCCCATTCTTCCGAACACCGGCGGCATCGGCGCGAAGATCGTCTATGTGGTGAGCGGACTGGCGGTTCTGATCGGCGTGTGCGTTGTGCTGGCGGCGCTTCGGAGACGCAGGGACGATCCTCGGAAGTAAGCTGCAAGACGTGGGGACGTCCGAAATGGTGTGTGAAGGGCGCGGGGGCGCTCGGGCACGGATCGGACAGGAGCTGAAATGGAGCGGGATCGGATAGCCCGCCGCGATTAAGAACAGAAAGGTTCGGCACGGAGACATGAGCAGACTGCGCAAGGCCGCGATCGCCGTCGGGATCCTGATCATCCTGGGAGGGCTTCTGGGGCTGGCTTACCCGGCGGTCGGCAGCTTTATCAATTCCCTGACGCACAGAAGGGCGGTCATGGATTACCGGAAGAAGACGGAAGAGCTTCCGGACGAGGACGTCGCCCGGATGCTTCGGGAGGCCGAAGAATACAACGAGTGGATCTGCAGCCGCGGGGAATCGATCACCGGCCTGAATGAGGAAGAGATGGAAGCGTATGACCGGATGCTTACGGTTTCCGGCACGGGCATCATGGGCTATATTGAGATTCCGAAGATCGATGTGACGCTCCCCATCTATCACGGCACGCCCGAGGAGGTGCTGCAGGTGGGCGTCGGTCATCTGGCGGGCTCGTCGCTGCCGGTCGGGGGAGAGAACACCCACGCGGTGCTCACCGGCCACTCGGGGCTTCCGTCCTCGCGGCTCTTTACGGATCTGGATCAGCTCACGCGCGGGGATCTCTTTACGATCACGGTGCTGAGACATTCCGCCACGTACGTGGTTGACAGGACGGAGGTCGTGGAGCCCAAGGAGGCGGAGCGTCAGGAGATCGAGAAGGGCAGAGATCTGTGTACCCTTGTGACCTGCACGCCGATTGGCGTGAACAGCCATCGTCTGGTGGTGCGCGGGCATAGGGTGGCGGATGCAAAGCCGGAATCCGACAGGGAAGAGCAGGAGACGGCGGCCGGCGTGGCTTCGGACGGCATGACCGCGGAGTACCGGATGCAGGTTTGGATTGCGGCCGTGGCGCTGGCGTTGGCAGTGCTCCTGATAGCGGTGCTGATCGTGAGCTTCCTCAGGAGAAGACGGCGCAGACGGCGTTCCGGAAATGGCAGGCAATAAAAACGGCGAGGCCCGAAAGGAGAATCATTATGAAGAATAACGAGCGAATATGCAGGGTATTATCCTCCCTGTCCGGCATTGCGGCGGCGGTGTCGGTATCGATCGGCGTCCTCTTGCTTATGGCAGCGGCGCGCTTTATCGTCGCTTCGGCCGGAGAATCCGGATCCTGCACGCTTTGTATACAATATATGGACGGGAGTGTTCCGATCGCAGGGGTGGAGTTCCGCGCTTACCGCGTTGCAGATCTTCTGGAACATGGGGAATATGCGTTGACAGAGCCTTTTGGGGAAAGCGGCGCGGTGCTGGACAGCCAGATGACGCACAGTGAATGGGAGGAGGCGGCCTCAAAGTTTGCGGATTGTGTGAAGACTCACGCTCCGGATCCATGCGCAGGCGGACGGACCGGCGACGACGGTTCCCTTACGTTTGGCGGTCTGCAGGAAGGACTTTACCTTGTGGAAGGCAGCGCCCTGAGTGACAAAAGGCGTATTCTTCAGCCGCAGGCGTTCTGTGTGGCGCTCCCTGACCGTGATCCGGACGGGAATCCGAATTATAACGTCACGGCCACGCCGAAGTATGAAATAAAACAGATACCGGAGGAGACCGGGTCGGAGAAGGAAAGTGAGACAGAAAAAAAGACCGGGACGGAGACTGAGCCGGGGAAGCCGGAGAAGCCGGAGCTCGTCATCGAGAAGGAACAGTCTCTGAACGGTGGAATCCGTACGAAAAACAAGCTGACGGCAAGGGCGTTTGACGTGATCACTTACTATCTGACTGTGAAGAATATCAGCGCGGTGGACGCCACGGAGGTGATCGTGACGGATGCCGTTCCGCAGAGACTCGCACTGAAGCAGGGCAGCGACGCAGTCTCGGACGGAGGCGTGGCGGCGGATAACGTGATCGTGTGGAATCTCGGTACATTGCCGGCACACGCGATCCGGACCGTGTCGTTCAAGGCGGTCACTCCGCGCGTGGAGAGCTATACGCTCTGGAAGAATACGGCTTCCGTGAATTATAAGGAGAACGACGGTCCTCCCGGAAATTCGAACGAGGTGGAAGCGGAGGAGGAGCCGGTAAGCGACGCGAAGCTCGGAAATGTGACTGTGACAAAGAAGCTTATGTATAACGGGTATCCTCTTGCGGCAGAAAATGCGGTTTTCTATGTGGCGCTGTATGCCGATGAAGCATGCACGGTTCGTGTGACGGATCCGGCGGAGCTGAGGTTTGTGGCTTCGTCTGCCGAGTCGGCGACATTTAAAGGACTCGAGCTTGACAGGACTTACTACGTGGGAGAGTCGGATGCGCAGGGGAATATGGTCGCGAGCGGCATGGTTTCAGATGGGACAGTGTTCACTGCGGTGTTTGGCAGCGGTTCCGGAGTGAAGTTGGAGAGCACGGACGAGCCGAAGAACGTGGAGTTTGAAAATGTGTTCCGGGATATTCCGAGCGGCTATATGCGTGAAGGCGCGCTGACGATCACGAAGAAGGTTCTCGACGCGGACGGAATTCCTGAAGCGAGCGACGAGACCTTCTATGCGGGGATATTTGCGGATGCGGCGCATACGAAGCTCTCTGATGTGGTGTCTGAAAACATCGTACCGCTGTCAATGAGCGGCAATTCTGAGATAAGCGTGTCTGTCAACGTTTCCTGCGCAAAGGATACGGTGCTGAAGCTGTATGTGACAGAGGTAACAGAGGATGGGACGCCGGTCGGCGACGGCTTCGATTATGAGGCGGAGGTGGACGGCAGGCCGGAGTTCCGCATGGATGTCATGGAGAATGATGTGACGATCACGAATCGAAGGCTTGAGGAGCCTGATTCGGAGGGAACGGAAGAAGAGCCCGGCGGAACGGCAGAGCCGGGAGCGGATGCGAGATCGGTAAGGACCGGGGACGACACTCCGATCATGCCGTATATCTTCCTGCTTATGGCGTCGGCGTGTGTGGCTGCGGCGACAGTCAGCCGGAGAAGAAAGGACGGATGAGAGGTTCAGGGTTGATCACGAAAAATTAATATGTTTATGAAGGAAGGTATCGAAAAATTATAAAACATATGATATAATACCTACAATTGATATCCGTTCATACCGTATGACACCGTATCGCGCGGCAAAATTCCGTGAGACGCGGCATCGCCCGAAACGATGAAAGGAGACGACAGATGATACTTGCAACGCTGGCGGAGTGGTATCCGCAGCTATATCTGAGGCCGGGGGAAGGCATGGAAGACGCTTACCGGAAGGCGGCCTTAGAGGGAAAGAAACCGGATGACACTTCCCTTTCGCTGTTTCTGGGAAGCGACAGGGATGTTCTGACGACGGAGCAGACGCCTGCGGGTCCGGTCGAGGTTCTTTACCTGTATCGCAGGGAAGATTTTGAGAACGCGCTTCGCCTGCTCGCGTACCGGTGCAGACCTGAGACGATCCCGCCCACTACCGGGGCGATGACACTCGACGGACTGGCCAACTGGCATAAGATCCATACGCATATGGCGGAGTATCTGGCCGCGGGGCATACAGACACGGCGGAGGAATGGAAGCGTTTTACTTCCGATAAGAAAAATTATCGGGACGTCCTGATCATTCTGAGCGACGGGTCATACAGCAATGTCTCTGCCGACCGGGCAGGGCAGACGGAGGAGACCTGGCTGGAAATCTCACGGAAGATCCGGCTGTATCATGAGTGCACGCATGTGATCTGCAGAAGGCTGTTCCCGCAGCAGAAGGAGGCTGTCTGGGACGAGGTCGTCGCGGACGCGATCGGGATCCGCAAAGCTCTGGGGTATTACGACGCGGAGCTTGCCGGAGTGTTCCTGGGCGTGTCGAAAGAGGGATATACGGGAGGAAGGCTGGAGAATTATCTCCCGAAGGAAAAAATGGATTCGCTTCCGTATCTCGCGGCAAAGGTGTATGATCTGCTAAAAAGGATCGAGAAGGAATCGCAGGAAAAACAGGAGACAGATTCCTGGGATTTTCTCCTGTATCTTCAGGGAAAACAGGAGGATTGGGGACAGGCGTTGCTTGTCTGACTGCCGGGCGTGTTTTCGTCTGGTGAAGGTCAGATTTGATTGCAAAATAAAAACAGGGAGGAAATTACAATGACAATCAACAAAAACCAACAGGGATCACAGCTTGAAATCATGCTTTCCGGCCGTCTTGACACGACGACCGCGCCCCAGCTTGAAGCTGAGCTGAAGCAAAGCATAAACGATATCACGGCGCTGGTGATCGATATGGCAGAGCTGGAGTACATATCTTCTGCGGGACTCCGCGTGCTGCTGTCCGCGCAGAAGGTGATGAACAAGCAGGGCAGCATGGTGGTCCGCCATGCGAACGAGACCATCATGGAAGTGTTTGAGGTCACCGGATTCATTGATATCCTGACGATCGAGTAGGATGAAGCCGAGAAATTTTTTAACAACAGCTCTTGTCTGACGTATCAATAAGTGAAAAAGGAGGGATCATCATGAAGGACGAAAAGATCAAGAAGGCGGCAGAGGCAGCGGAGGAGAAGAAGGAGGAGGCCGGATTTTCCGGTGAGCTCTCCGAGGACGAGCTTGATGCGGTGGCAGGAGGCCTGACGTTTACTGCAGGCAGGAATCTCACTGTACCGAAGGAAGGCAGATAAAAGGATTCGGGACACCTCTTTGCAGGCTGGTTTTCGGTCTGCGACGGTTTCGCAGGGAAGCGTGACCGGGGTATCGGCCGGGAGAGCGCAGATCACTGCGCCCTGCGGCGGCTATACAAATTCTGGGAAGCTTTTACACGAAGAAAGGGCATTTTGGCAGCGGATAAAACAGATTGCCGAAATGCCCTGTATCATGTCCAGATGGAGACCTTGCGGGCAGCTATGCAAGGGAAAAAGGTCATATAAGACAGCGCCCTGTTGAAGACCAATCCGGATCCCAGGTTCAGGCGCTGGGTGTTAAGCTCCATGGTGGGACATACCTTTGGAAAATATTGTTTTAAAGAAGAAGGAAAGCTGTATGGAAATGAAAGCGGTATTTAGGGAAAACAGGGGCGGGAAGGCCTTATGCCCGGCTGAGCGGTTCGGATCGGAGACGGCGAAGCGGGTGAGGCGCTTCCATGAGAACTTTCCGGAATATCGGGTGACGCCGCTGTCCGCGTTGGACGATCTGGCAAGCCGGGTGGGAGTCGCCTCGATTTACGTGAAGGACGAGAGCTGCCGCTTCGGACTGAACGCGTTCAAAGTGCTCGGCGGGAGTTACGCGATCGGGAATTGTATAGCCAAAAGGCTGGGCGTCGGCCTTGAGGAGCTGCCGTTTGGGGAACTGTTGAGCGGGAGCGCAAATGGAAAGCTGGGAAGACTCACTTTTGCCACGGCGACTGACGGAAACCACGGGCGGGGCGTCGCGTGGACGGCGCATCGTCTTGGCTTGAAGAGTGTCGTGTATATGCCGAAGGGAAGCGCGGCGGAACGGCTTGCCAATATCCGGGCGCTTGGGGCGGAAGCGTCGATTACGGATCTGAATTACGATGATACGGTGAGGCTCGCGAGAACCGAAAGCGTGAAAAACGGCTGGATTCTTGTGCAGGATACCGCCTGGCAGGGTTATGAGGAGATTCCCAGCTTAATCATGGAGGGCTACACGACCATGGCGGCGGAGGCTTTTGAACAGCTCGGCGGAAGGCTGCCGACGCATGTGTTTCTGCAGGCTGGGGTTGGATCGATGGCGGCGGCTGTGGCCGCGTATTTTGTTGCGGTCGGCGGGGAAGATCGCCCGACTGTTGTGATCGTGGAGCCGGATCAGGCGGACTGCTTCTACCGGACAGCGGCAGCGGACGATGGGGAGCT
>CANQIW010000012.1 GCA_947624055.1 uncultured Lachnospiraceae bacterium | reverse complement strand
CAGGTGCTTTTTGATGATCCGCGCGGTCCCGGCGCCCAGCGCCCTCGCCGCCGTCACGTACTCGCTCTCCTTCAGGGTCAGGATCTGGCTGCGCACCATACGCGCCATACCGCCCCAGTACAGCAGGGCGAACACGATAAAGATACTGATCAGGTTGCGTCCGAGGAGCTGGATCCACTTGAAGCCCGGCATCATGCCCAGCGCCTCCAGCGGCGCCTTCAGTGCGAAGGAAAGAAGCACGATCAGCAGGATATCCGGTATCGTATAGATGATGTCGACCACACGCATCATCAGAATGTCCACCCAGCCGCCGAAGAACGCGGCGATCGAGCCGAACGCGGAGCCGATCACAAGGATGATGACCGCCGCCACCAGACCGACGATCAGGGAAATGCGGCTCCCCATCATCACGCGGATCGCGTAATCGCGCCCCAGCTTGTCCGTCCCCAGAATGTGCGGGAACACATGCTCGCCCGAGGCGCGCAGCTCCTGCTCCTGCTCCGAGTACTGCATCGGCGCGAGGTGCTCGCTGCCGCGGATCTGCTGCTCGTAGGTGTACGGATAGAAAAACGGCACGACGAACGAGAAGATCATGATCAGGATCACGACCGCCAGGCTGACCATCGCTACCTTATTCTTCCGGAAACGGCGCACGCCGTCCTTCCAGAAGCTCACGCTCTCGCGCATGACTACAAGGCTCTGCTTCTCCTCATTGGATGCCGGGAGAAAATCATTCGGGTTGATCCTCGCCTGAAAGCTCAGCGGATTTGGATTCTCTTTCATTGCCTCTCCCCCTCCTTATTTCAGCTTGATGCGCGGGTCTACCAGCTTGTAGACAATGTCCACGACCACGTTCATCAGGATCATCAGTGTGGCAAGGAAGATCGTCGTCCCCATGATGACCGTGTAGTCACGGTTCGTGATGGAGCCGATGAACTCTCCGCCCAGCCCCGGGATCGTGAAGATCTTCTCAACGATAAAGCTTCCGGTCACGGTGTACGCGAGCAGCGGTCCCAGGTAGGTGACAACCGGCAGGATCGCGTTGCGCAGCGCATGCTTGAACAGGCTCGCGAACTGGCTCACGCCCTTCGCCCTCGCCGTGCGCATGTAGTCCTGCCCGAGAACGTCCAGCATGGACGAGCGCATCAGGCGGGTGATGTACGCGGTCGGATAGAAGGCGAGCGCCGTCACCGGCATGATATAGTGTTTCCAGCTGCTAAGCCCCAGCGTCGGCAGCCACCCGAGCCGCACGCCGAAGGTGTACATCAGCACAGTACAGATCACAAAGCTCGGCACCGCGATGCCGCAGGTCGCGATCACGATGATGATACTGTCCCCCAGCTTCCCGCGGTTCATCGCCGAGATACAGCCCAGCGGAACCCCTAAGCAGAAAGCCACAAGAACCGCCAGTCCGCCGATACGCGCGGATACCGGGAATTTCGTCGCAATGATCGAAGCCACGGTGCGCCCGCGCTGCTTTAAGCTGTCCCCGAAGTCCCCGTGGAGCGCGTCCCCTATGTAGGTGGCATACTGCTGAAGCAGCGGCTTGTCCAGACCGTACTTCGCCTCCAGCGCCGCCATCGCCGCCGGACTGACTGCCTTCTCCGACAGGAACGGGCCGCCTGGTACCATATTCATCAGGAAAAATGTCAGCGTCGCGATCAGCCAGATCGTCACGACCGCGATCCCAAGACGCTTCAAAATGTACTTAAACATACTTCAGGCTCTCCTTTTCACTGTTCATGTTATAAAAAGGCCAACAGTATAAACCGTCAGCCCATTTGCTCCAGTAAATCCCGTCATCAGCCGGCGCTTCCAAACCGACTGCGCATTCATTTTTGTTCCCGCTCTGCGTCTCTTATGGTTTGCAACTGTATCACTATATTGTTCTAAAGCGTGCATACGGAACATTTACATATTATAAAATTTCGAGATTTCTGTCAAGTTTTTATGAAAAAATATATCCGTTAACTGAAGGATTCACTTCGCGATATCCACAAACTGCCTGTCGAACTCCGGGTTGAAGAAATAATAATTCTTCGCGTCGAGCTTCTCCTTCGTCTTCTCCAGAGCCTCTCCGAAGCGCTGAAAATGCACGATTTCCCGCGTCCGCAGGAACTTCAGCGGCTCCCGCACCTCTGGATCGGTGATCACGCGCAGCAGATTCTCGTAGACCGTGCGCGCCTTCTGCTCCGCCGCCAGATCCTCGGTCAGATCGGTGATCGCGTCGCCCTTCGACTGGAATTCTTTCGCAGTGAACGGCACGCCGCCCGCCGCCTGCGGCCAGAGCGCCGTCGTGTGATCGATATAGTAGGCGTCGAACCCGGCCGTCTTCGCCTCCTCCGGCGTCAGGTTCTTCGTGAGCTGGTAGACCATCGCGCAGATGATTTCCATGTGCCCGAGTTCCTCCGTGCCGATGTCCGTGAGCAGGCCGCCCACCGTCTTCACCGGCATCGTGTAGCGCTGCGCCAGATAACGCATCGACGCGGAGAGCTCGCCGTCCGGCCCTCCGTACTGGCTGATGATCAGCTGCGCCGTTTTCGGACAGGTCTTCGTGATCTTCACCGGGTACTGCAGTCTCTTCTCATAAATCCACATTTACACACACGCTCCTTCCCAGGGCATCGGCCCTTTCTGCCAGCAATAGCACTCCGACGCCGGATTCTCTTCGTACAGATCGGCGATACAGTCCACGGTCAGCGGGTAGAACTGCTGCGCGTACGCCAGCAGCAGCGCCTTCCGCTCCGCCAGCTTCTCCTTAAAAAACGCCAGTCCCTGCCTGTCGTCCGGGTGCGTGTCCAGGTACAGCCGTGCGTCGTCCAGGGCAAAGCTCGTCTCCTGAATCTTCGCCATCATCCGTTCCCGCTCCTGCTGTTCCCCTGATTTCGGCGCGCTCTGCCCGGAGCCGACTCCCTGTTTTCCAGAATCCGCCGCAAAAAACGGTTTGTTCAGATCCTGAAATATCGTGCCGACACGCAGCGCCTCTTCCGCCCCGTAAAGCGCGCCCCATTCCTGCATCGGCACAGACGCAATTGCAAGATTTTCCTGCATAAGAAAAACTCCCTTCGTTAAGAATTTGTGTTACACCCTTAGTTTGTGTAAAAAACAAATTCTTCTCACAGGGAGTTTTTGCAAATTACTATACCGAACTCAAATCTGGCAAAGCCATTGTCCTATGATCCGTCTCCAATCCATTCCATCCTGCAGAATGCGCAGAACCGTAACGGTTTTTGTCTCCTCATTCACTGTATAGAACAGCAGGTAATTATTATCCGGTTTTATATATATATCATGTCCTCGATACCGGAATCCTGTTATATCGTATCCTGTCGGAAAAGTATCAAGCCGCTTAACCGCTCTTTTTATCCTTTATGAAAACGCCTCTGCGTATTGTCTGTACTTAAAGTTAGTCAAAATGTATTTCTTTTTTTCTTTCACATCAGATTTACCGCTCTCGGTAATCACTACTTTATACTTATTCCCCGCCATTCTTACCTCTTATATCGCGTCTATCTCCTTCCATGCAGATTCTATATCCTGTACTCTTCCATTTTCCATATCGTCAATGGCTTTCCCTAATTCTCTGAGCAAAAAGACTTCTGCTTTCTCTTTAGTTTGAGACATTTCCTGTGGAGGCTTTTTATTTGAATTTATCACCTTCGCCAGTGCCATGTTTGTCCCTCGCTTTCTGTCTCTTTTTATTTATAATAGTACCTTTTTATCTGAATTGCAAATAAAAATATATAAAATATCTCGGGCAATACCACCTATCCTTTTGGGCACCCTCCGCAGCCGGGACAGCCCTCCGGACGCATCCGGTCGTCCGCGATCAGATCCGCGAGCGGCTGCAGCAGGCATACCGCCTGCGCCGAGATTCCCTCGCCGCTCCCGGTAAAACCGAGTCCTTCCTCCGTCGTCGCCTTGATGTTCACGCGGTCGATCTCCAGTCCAAGCGCCGCCGCGATGTTCGCCCGCATCTGCTCCATATAAGGCAGCAGTTTTGGCCGCTGCGCGATCACCGTCGCATCAACGTTCTCGATCACAAAACATTTTTCTTCCAGAAGCGCCGCGACATGTCTCAGCAGAACCACACTGGAGATCCCGCGATATTTCTCGTCCGTATCCGGGAAGTGCTTCCCGATGTCCCCGAGCGCCGCCGCGCCCAGAAGCGCGTCCATGACCGCATGGATCAGCACGTCCGCGTCCGAGTGCCCGAGCAGCCCCTTTTCATACGGAATCTCGACTCCTCCCAGTATCAGCTTCCGCCCCTCCGTGAGACGGTGCACATCATATCCCATTCCTACGCGCATTGTCGCCCTCCTCGATCAAACAAAGACAGCACTGCCATATTTCCCAGTCTTATTCGCCTTTAGCAGCGCTTCCTGAAAATTTTCTGTCTGGCTCAAGTCTAGCACGTTCAGAGCGAAATTGCCAGAGTAAATCTGAGCGTCCCGCTGATTCGTATGTATAAAATTGCAATACATCTATTGTCATTGATTCGCTGATCTGTATGTAAGTATCCGCTGCGCAGCGCATGTTTCTCCGGAAATAAGGGCTGCGCAGAAATCAATCGAAAGAACCGCCGCGAATTCACGCGGCGGCTCCTCTGCTGATTAAGAATTATCTGATATGGGGTTGGTATGTGTTACTCAAAAACTGCTACATAAGTCCTGTAAGCATCCCTGTAGCCAAATATCTGACCGTATCCAGGCCGCCAGGTTCCATAAATACTGTTCCCACATGGCATCACCTGTTTCCAGCCTGCAAAAGTCTTACCTTCCGGACATTCAGGCACCGGAGCCTCAAACTGTACGGTGCTCCTCAGTGTCGGAATATAAGCGGCATAACTCCTGCCTGTGTCTCCATCGCCCATCCAAAGGCTTGATCTTCGGCCATCATATTTCGTTGATTTCCAGCTGGTCTCCGTGAGGAAAACAGTCCACTGAATATACCCGTCTGCAGAAGGATCATCAGGCTTAAAACCACAAGCAGCTTTCAGATTTCCCGAACCTTCCGAATCTTCTATCCAACAGTGGCCGGTTCCCGGGATTACCCGATACGTATGACAGTTCTTACACCGTTCGAAGCTGGTCGGATTACAACGTCCAGTTTCTTCCGTAGGCATTGCAATCTGAAGTATTCTACTTGCATCAGCCTGCGCCCAGGAATGGGACAATGCCGGAATATCTTTTCGTTCCTTACCGTTTTCATACGCACCGCATCTCGAACACTGCGTATAGGCGTTGTGTCCAGCTTCCCCACAGGTTGCGGCTTTCTCTTTGTGCTCCACCCACTTATGGCCAACTGCAGGCGTTTCTGTCATTCTCACAGCATGACATTTAGAACAGGTCTCTGTCCTTATGCCGTCCTCAGTACAAGTCGCCGTAGTATTCATGGTAATCTCATACTGATGACCGACCGCACGAATGATACTGCCTTCTTTCGCGTGGCAGACAGAACACTCTTTTCCCATAAATCCATCGTTTGTACAGGTAGCTGGTTCTGTTTTGTCTTCCCACGCATGCTCCAATTTCGGAAGAATCTTTGTGATTCTTCTCTCGTCGCACCGCTCACATTTTCTGTAAACACAGCCGTCAGCCGTGCAGGTTGCGTCCTGCGTCAGCTCTTCTGTACAGAACTTGTGCCCGAGCGGTTTTACGTAACTGAAGTTCTCGGCACGGCAATACGGGCAGTATGTTCTGTTCGTCTTGCCGGGTGTTGTACAGGTTGCCTGGATATCCTCCGGATGCTCATAGACGTCCTCCCTGTGCACCACAGAATTCCCTTTTTCCTCGTAACCGCATACGGTACACTCACGCACGTTTCTGCAATAGCACTTGCTTGTCGGAATCGGCTCCTGCCTCCAGTCGCCAAACGTATGGCCTTTCGCGGCAACCACACGAGACTCTTTCTCTTCGCATGCCTCGCAGATTCTCTCCTCAGTTCCAGCCTCTGTGCAGGTGGCAGCCTTTACAACACTCCAGTCGCCAAAGCTGTGTCCGACCGCAGAGATCGAAATAGGTTCCGTTCTGTAACCGCAAACTGTGCAGTACTCATATGAGCTCTGCCCCGGCTTCGTGCAGGTTGGAGCAACAGACTCCACAACTACGAGTCCAAGATGCTTCTTTCCGTCACAAACGGCCTTCTCCTGAGCTTTCGCTTCTTTCTTCGGAGCAGGAGCTGTTATTTCCGGTGCAGGCATCGGAACTACCTTCGTCTCAGTTTCCGGTTGTGTTTCCGGCGCTGCCGTCTCAGGCTGCGTCTCCGGTGCTGCCGTCTCAGGCTGCGTCTCCGGCGCTGCTGTTTCAGGCTGCGTCTCCAGTGCTGCCGTCTCAGGCTGCGTCTCCGGCGCTGTCGTCTCAGGCTGCGTTTCCGGCGCTGCCGTCTCAGGCTGCGTCTCCGGTGCTGCCGTCTCAGGCTGCGTCTCCGGTGCTGCCGTCTCAGGCTGTGTCTCCGGTGCTTTCGTCTCAGGCTGCGTCTCCGGTGCTGCCGTCTCAGGCTGCGTCTCCGCCGCTTTCGTTTCCGGCTGCGTCTCCGATGCTGCCGTCTCAGGCTGCGTCTCCGGCGCTGCCGTCTCAGGCTGCGTCTCCGGCACTGCCTCAGCCGGAGTCTGCACAGCAGTCTTCAGAAGCTTCTCGTAAGAAGCATCCTTCCCATCCGGAACCGTGATAACCGCTTCCGCCGAGATTCCTTTCAGTGCATCCTTGCCGACCTTCTTCAGAGCTCTGCTCTTGATATCGACCGCTGCCAGTTTCTTACAGCCCTTAAACGCGTTTTTGCCGATCTCTTTGATCGACTTGTTTGTGACTACTGTCTCCAGCTTCTTGCAGTCTTTGAACGCATTGCTGCCGATCGCAGTCACAGTCAGCGTGTATTTGCCCACATTTACTGTCTCCGGCACATTCACGGAAGTCACTTTCGACTTTGCGCCGATCAATGTGGCAGTTCCTTTCTTGCTCTTGAGAGACGCAACCTTGTACTGATAATTGCCCTTCCAGAAGATTGCTCCCTTTTTGACCGTCACAGTCGCCGTCTTAGCGGCAGCCGGAACCGTCGTCACGGCCATCCCTGCATTGACGGTCATCATAAGTGCCATTGTCATCAGTAAACATTTTAACCATCTCTTCATTTTCATAATGAAACCCTCCTTTTCAACTCAAAACGCAGTTGTCTGTGTCGGGTCCATATTTCCAGTCACATAAGTCAGCAATTATTTTCTAACCAAATGATTCTGTTCAGAAATATGGCAACCGGCTGTCATAGCCCCGCGGCGTTCTTCCGCGGCAGCCTTAGACCCTTGGCTTTGCGTCCCTGCCTTTCGACAGGTTTGCCCTTGTAACAATTTCCTGTTTGAATTACCTTTTCAGATCCGAAAAACTATTTGTTTACTCTTCTGTACTCCGGCACCTGCAGCTGTCCTGCCGTCCCCATACCACCTTCCTTTCAGCTTTGTATACCCTGCCACATTTTGTGGACAGAACACATACCCGGAATCCCCGTGACGGATCCCTCACTTCTACAATACACGACGAAACAGAAAACGTCAAGAAAACCCTTTGTGAAGATTTATTTGTCTTATTTCTCCAACACCCCATTTTCATCAAAGCTGTATTTCTTCTTACCGATCTTCTGTATCCCGGTCCGCATCACGCCGTTCTTGCCAAAGTAGTACTGCTTCTTACCGATCTTCTGCCAGCCGGTCCGCATTACGCCATTCTTGCCAAAGTAGTACTGCTTCTTACCGATCTTCTGCCAGCCAGTCTGCATCACGCCGTTCTTATCAAAGTAATATTTTTTCTTGCCGATCTTCTGCCAGCCGGTCTGCTTTTCTCCGTCTCCGGCAATGTAGTACTTCCTGTTTCCTACCGTTTTCCAGCCGCTTTTCATCTCCGGCTGCGCGTTTTCAGCCGCCGCGCTCTCCACAGCATTCGTCTGCGCCAGCGCAATACCTGCAACGTCAGCCGCAAGCGCGGATATCGGCGCATACGTGATGGCGGCGGGCTCTGTCTCCTGCATATGATTGTCAGCAGGATCACCGTTCTGCTCATCGGAGCGACCCGTCTGATCCGCCTCCTGTTTCAGTTCTGTCTGGCGGATTTCCTGCTCCGCTTCCGATTCCGTTTCCGTCTGATCCGCTTCCGATTCCGTCTCTGTCTTCGGCCAGTTTTCAAGGACTTCCGTCTCTTTCTCCTCGCAGAGGCTGCAGCTGCGCTCCCGGACGCTCTTCATCGCCCCGGTCTCTTTGTCCATTGACGTGGTAACTGTCCAGCCGCCCCAGTCGTGACCCTCTTCTTTCTTCAGGTCAACCTTGGTAGCGCCGCAGCCATAAGCACATTTGAACGTATACTCGACCCACTGGCAGTCGATTCGCACACTGCTGTCATACGCGAACGCATGCTCATTGCTCGCGGCCTCCGTGTATTTTCTCGTCTCGCCACAGACCTGGCAGCTCTCATAAACCGTATCCTGCGTGCAGGTATTGTGATCCCTTCTTGTCTCCGTCCATTCGTGCAGATCCGGATGATCCGCCGGAACCAGGCTTACTTCCTTCGCCGTACAGCCTTCTCTCAGGCAGGTTCTTGTCACCATATCCTTATTGCAGGAGATCGCCGCCGTCACCTCCTGGCCCCAGTCGTGACCCAGGGCAGGAACTTTGGCCGTTTTTACTTCTCCCGGCTCTTTGCAGCGCAGGCATCTGTATGTGTACTTGTTCTCGCCTTCTTCCGTGCAGGTAGGTTCTTTTACATGCTCAACCGAGTAATACTCATCTCCGCACGCTTCGCTGAAATTGTAGACATGCCCAAGCGGGGCAATCTTTTCTTCTTTCGTCTCGCCGCAGACGGTACAGGTGTACTGAATCGTCACACCCTCTGTACAATCAGGCGTTTCTTTCTGATTTTCTCTCGTACTGACGGATGCTTCTGCCTTCGTTCCCTCGGCCCATGTATGGGTAAAGCTGAGCGTGGCATCGGAAGGAGCTGAGAGCAGTCTGCCATCCCCATCCTTTGCCGCAGCGCCGACAGTGACCACATGCATCTTCCCGTCCGTGTTCGTAATCGTCAGCATACAGCCTTCCGCCTTCGCCTTGATTCCTCCAACCGATGCCTCTCCATTATCGGCCTTTACTTCCCCGACCACAGCCTGCGACGGCTTGAACAGATCCTTAAGATCAGTCACCGGGTCTCTGACCGCCACACTCCATGTCAGCTCCTCCGGCTCCGCGCCGACAGGCGTACAGAACAGCTTGAGTCTGAAAGCCCCGCCATTCTTCGCGTCCTTGCTGCTGCTCAGGGTTCCGCTGACAAACGCTGTGCCCTCCGCAGCCACAATGCGGACGGCCTCCAGCGGGTCAGGCTCCGGATTACGATTGAACGTCTTGCTGGATTCCGTACCCTTCGTCCACTGGGCGTAGAAGGACATACCATTCTTGATCCCGGTATTTTCCCAGACCATATTCTCGCCTTCCGGGTCAGTCGACCAGCCCAGGAACGTATATCCGTCGAATACATGACTCTCCCAGAACTTCTTTAAGTCCTCCCATGTGGCAGTTGCTCCCTCAAGCTTCTTGTCAAGCTCCGGATCAAGCCCCTCCTGATAGTTCAGGCTATAGACGGCAGCCCTTTCCGGGGTAAACGAAGCGCCGCCCTTCGCATAGCTGTCGGTACAAGTCAGGCATTCTCCGTACATGCCGTTGATGCCGTTCCAGTCCAGATAGTACTCGACACGCCTGTCGGTTTCCTTCACCTCATCCTCATCGTCAAACACGGCGTAAAGGACATGAACTCCCTCTGGAATCCTTCCGCCCGGCTGAACCTGCTCGCCGTTTATCTCCACGGTATGCCAGACGGAATATTCCGCCCCTTCCACCTTCTGAAGCTCCTCCGTCGGAGCCTTCGTGTACCAGCCCCTGAACTTCCCGTGAGAGCGCGTCACTGTAATACTCTCCACGTTCGTTGGCAGCCAGTTGTAATTATACAGCTGTACCTTCACAGACGGCGTTTTGCTGATATCCACTCCGTTGTATGTGCCGCTGAAACTGCCGTTCACCACATGGAGCCAGACAATACCGCTGTTCCACTCGTCCAATGTCGACGACGTCGTCCCGATCGTCGTTCCGTTCTCGCTGTGTAAAGCCACTTCGGAGATATCGACGACATCGAGCGCCGAATCCTCCTCTGAAATCTCCGCGGCCGGCGCGGCATTCTGTGCCGAAACGCTTCCCTCCAGATCCGCCTCAGCCGGCAGAATCTCATCCTCCGGCAAGATCATATCTCCCGTGCCCGCTTCATCAGAAACGGTCTCTGAAGCTCCTGTCATATCCTCCGGAGTAAACTCGCTCGCCTGCAACGGCGCTGCCATGACAAGAGCCAGCGCGATCGCCGCCGCCAGATACCTCATCCATTTCTCCGTTTTCATAGCCTGACACTCCTTTCTTTTCCCTTTGCCTGCCTCAAGATACTGTCCCTCTCCGGGTAACTGAAACCGTCTGTTTTCTGCTGATTTCAGGATATACGAAAAAAGAAAAAATGTCAATAAAACCCGCTGTAAAGATTTATGGAATTTCGTGGTAATCCACAAATTCGTGCAAGAAAATACTTTGATTTCGTAAAATATAAATATGCGCCCAAATGCGGCAAAAAGGACCAGCCATAAAGACTGGTCCCTCGCGTAACCTTTCTCCTGCCTTCGCGGCCTGAGCAGGATCCTGTCCCGCCTATTCCGCGATCGCAGCCGTATCCTCAGATTCTACCAGAGGATCCGCCTGATCTACAATCTCATGCTCTTCGTGCCCGGCTGCGGGCTGATCGCCGTCCAGCACTCCGGCTAAGTCGACGTGCAGTTCCTCGTGTATGATCTGCGGCACATTCTCAGCCTCCAGCTTATCTTCCTGCAGTTCCACAGCTGACTCTGTCTGCCCCTCTTCCGCGTAATGCGCGGTGAAGACGACATTCATGAGGTCGCAGGGCACGGTCAATTTCCGGTCGGCAGATTCCCCGCTGCCGTTCACGGTCTCCCATGTCCACTTCTTAAACTCATAGCCCGGCTTCGCCTCCGGCGCTTCCACCGTCAACGGATAGTCTGCCTTTGAAGTGAGCAGGGCGGTAGGATATACGCCGCCGGTGGGCAGTTTAAATCCAACACACTTATCGGAAGACGCCGTAAAGCTGGCGTCCCATGCCATACTTCTGCCAAGTCCCTGTGCTGCAGGCTTTGTCATTCCGCATACGCTGCAGAGCGTGGACATGCCGTCCTTTCCATGGAGCGTTTCATCCCAGGTATGTCCCTTGCCGTTTTTATAGCAGGTGGTCATCTCCCATGGAATCCACGCGCCCATACCGTTTTCCTGATATGCGTACCGAAACTCGTATTTACGTTCCGGCAGATAAAAGCATTCCGTACAAATCTCTGTACGAATTCTTCTTTCTCCGTCGATCACACTGTTGGCCGCCAGCACGCCCTGTGACAGCGGAAGCTTTTCCAGTTCTTCCGTATCCATTCCGGTTTTCTCGAGCTCTGCCTTGAATTCCTCTACGTCCATCCAGGCATTATGGCTGCTGTGAGACGTCAGATCCGTCTCAACTACTTCCTTGTAATCACAGCCGTCAGCCATGCAGACCATCACCTTGTATACAGATCTTTCTCCATTCGCTGCCACCTGTTCTTCTTCCACCAGATTATGGTGCGCGGTGCCGTATTTGACCTCGACCTCCTTATAAGTACAATTCCTGCAGGTCGTCACGGTCTTCGCGTTTTCTGTACAGGTCGCCGGGAACTCTTCTTTCTGGAACTCATGCTCAAGCTTCGGGATGCGCTTCGACCACGTTGCCGTGCAGCCTTCACGCGCGCAGGCAGTTACCTGCTGGCCGTCCGTCAGACAGGTCGCCGCTTTCAGCACAGTGACCTCACCCGTGTAGTCATGTCCGAGCTTTTTATCTGTCACCTTTTTGTCTGCAATCTTGCCGCAGCGTCTGCACTGATCATAGGAATATCCGTCCTCCGTACAGGTAGGCGGAACATCGATATGCTCCATGTCGTGTCCGAGAGCCTTCTCCGCGTTTTCGGTTACCTTGTAGCCGCAGACCGCACACTTATAATAACCGTCAGCTGTACAGGTCGGAGCCGTATAGGAATCATCACCAAAAACGTGCTCAGCCCTGAGGCCTTCCTTCACGGTCTTTCCGCAGACTTCACAGGTGCCGGTTCTGCTTCCGGTATCACGCCAGGTCATATCATAACCAAGGTATCCGCAATACGGATCCTTTGTCACAACCCAGGTAAATTTGCACACATGCTCGGTCTCCGCAGGAGCTGTCGCTTCGGTTGCCGGCTCTGTCGCTTCCGGCGTCTCTGACTCTGTCTGTACAGGTGTTTCCGGCGTCGGCTCAGGCGTTGTCTCCGGAACGGCCGCTTTCGTATTTGTCTCCGGCTGCGGCTGTGTTTCCGGTGTCGGCACAGCCGTCGGCTCTGTCTGAGCTGCCGTTTCTGTCTCCGTCTGAGTCTGTGCCTCCGTTGCAGGAGTTTTCACTTCCGGTGTCGGCGCAGCTGTCTCGTTCTTCTGCGCAGGTTTGGCCGCAGCTCTCCTCTGAACCGGCGCTTTCGTCTCCGGTGCTGGAGCCGCCTTCGATGCTTCCGTCTCCGGTGCTGGAGTCGCCTTCGGTGCTTCCGTCTCCGGTGCTGGAGTCGCCTTCGGTGCTTCCGTCTCCGGTGCTGGAGCCGCCTTCGGTGCTTTCGTCTCCGGTGCTGGAGTCGCCTTCGGTGCTTCCGTCTCCGGCGCAGGAGTCGCCTTCGGTGCTTCCGTCTCCGCCTCGGTCGGCGCTTCCGTCTGAGTCGGCGCCTTTGCCTCCGGCGTTGTCTCCACAGACGTTTCCGCTTCGCTTTCCTCATCCTGAGCCTTCGTCTCCGGTGCTTCAGTCACTTTCTCCGTGCCGGGCTGCTGCTCTTCGATCGTCGACGCAGTCTCCGCCACAGTGTTGTCAGCGTTCTGAATTCCCTGCGGCTCCTGAGCTGTCGGGACACCCTGAGTTTCCTGAACCGTCGGGACACCCTGCGGCTCCTGAGCCGGCGCAGCGATCTTCTCCGGTTCCTGTACCAGCTCCGCCGATTCTTCCGCATCCGAAATCTGCACGGAAACATTCAGGATCTTCTCGTAAGCCGTCTCTTTTCCTTCCGGAACCGTGACAACCGCGTCCTCAGAGATCCCCTTTAACGCGTCCTTGCCGACCTTCGTAAGCGCTTTGCTCTGAATGTCGACCTCCGCAAGCTGTTCGCAGCCCTTGAACGCGTTCTTGCCGATCTTCTTGAGCACCGTGTTCGTGGTTACCGCTTCCAGCTTTTTACAGTTCTTGAACGCATTCGCGCCGATCGCGGTCACGGTCAGTGTGTAGTTGCCCTTCTTTACTGTTTTCGGCACAGTCACGGAAGTCACATTCGACTTTGCGCCGATCAATGTGGCAATACCCTTCTTACCCTTCAGGGAAGTAATCTTGTACTGGAGATTGCTCTTCCAGAACGTCGTACCCTTCCCGATGGTCTGTGTCTCGGCTTTCGCAGCGGCAGCCGGAATCGTCGTGGAAAGCGTCCCCACGTTGACTGCCATCATAAACGCCATCGTCATCAGTAAACATTTCAACCATTTTTTCATCTTCATACTGAAACCCTCCTTTTCAACTCGAAACGCAGTTGTCTGTGTCGGGTCCATATTTCCTGTCACAGGAATCATGCTCTCCGGACATATCCCTTCCGGAAAAATACATAATATAAAACCTTGTGATGCTTCTTAAGAAATATGGCAACCGGCTGTCATAGTCCTGCGGAACATATCCGCGGCGGCCTTAGACCCTTGGCTTTGCGTCCCTGCCTTTCGACAGGTTTGCCCTTGATACATTTCTTTTTGATACATTTCGGTATTGTTTCATTCTTGCTTTTTGAATCTTATGCCTCTTGTTTACTGTCATGCTTTGGCTTTTATGGCTGCCCTGTCGTTCCCCTATCACCTCCCTTTGCTTTTTATGCCCCAACCTGTTGCATGGGGTACAGCGCCGGACATCCTCCGTGATAGACGTCCTCATTTTTAACATACACGATGGCGCGCAAAACGTCAAGCAAATATGTCGTGAAGATTTTCGGAATTCCGTAATCATTTACAAAGATGCATATGCTTTTCATACAATACAGGACAACCTGTCAAATTTACATACATACACCATACAATTTCCGCCCGCGCCGCTTATCTCTGCGGATGTTTCAATCTCCGCCCAGGCCGCTTATCTCTGCGGACGCTTCAATCTCCACCCAGACCGTTTTTCTCCGCAGACGCTTCAATCCCCTTCCGCGCCGCTCAGCTCTGCAGGTACTCCAGGATCCCGTCGCGTATCGCGCATGCCACCCGATCCTGATATGCCTCATCCAGAAGCAGCTTCTCCTCCTCCGGGTTCGTGAGAAAACCGCACTCCACGATCACTGCTGTTCCGGCGGAACGCTTCAGGATATAATAGGATTCGTTTCCCTTGTGCCTCTTCGGAGACCTGACCTCGAGCTGCGCGTTCATACAGCCCTGAATGCACGAGGCCAGGCGTTCCCCCTCCTTCGACTGCGCGTAATAAAACACCTGCGGTCCGCTGACCGAGCTGTCCGGGTAACTGTTCTGATGAATACTGACCGACACAAGCGGCTTTGTCTCCTCTATGACCGCGCAGCGCCGCTGCATATCCTGCGCTTTTTTGCGCGGCTGTCCCTCGTCGTAGAGTCCCGCCTCCGTGGGTCTGGTCTGCACGACCTGATATCCCTCCTCCTCAAGCAGCGTTTCAAGCTTCCGGGCAAAGATCAGATTGAGCTCCCGTTCCGCGACGCCGCTCGCGCCCGACACGCCCGGGTCGAAACCGCCGTGTCCCGCGTCGAGGACGATCGTCCCCTTATCCTCCTGTCCCGCCTTCTCCTGTCCGGAATCGTCCTGCCGCGTCCCTTCCTGCCCGGACGTTTTTTCTCCGGAATCTTCCGTCTGCACTGCGTCTCCCTGTCCCGGCGCCGTCCGCTCTCTCTCCTTCCTTTTCATGTTCCCCGCATATGCGGAGACAAGAAAAACCAGTACCAGAAGCAAAAACAGCATCAGGTACCGGATCAGTTTTGCAGGGATGCCGGAAGAGAGCTCCGGCATCGCCCTGCCCGTATTCTTTTTCGTCTTTTTGTTCGATTGGTTCACCGCGTTGTCCCCCAACAGGTTTATTACTATACCTATTGCAGGGGACACGCGATTATTCCCATGAAGTCCTCCGCTTATCGCGCCTGCGCATCCGCGGAGCCTTCAGAATGTTTTCGCCTATTTGCGCTTGCGCATCCGCAGGATCAGCAGAAGGATCAGCACGATCACCGCCGCCGCGAGAAGCCCGATGTACAGACCGATCGGCGTCTCATCACCGGTCTGCACCGAAGTGGTATCCGCGTTCGGATCTATCTCTCCGTTCCCGCCGTACCAGCCGTCGCTGTCGCCATAGGATGGGATATTGTCCTCATCCGACATGATCTCCTTCCAGTCGTCATCCGTAGCAGTGCCGTAAACCGAATTCAGGAAGATACTCTGTATCTCGCGCGTCTGCTGCGTGAAGACCGCTGTCGAGTTGACCGCCCGGATATTGTATCCGAACTGGCTCTCATTCCGGATCACATGTCCTTCCTGATCTGTCTCGGCAATGTAAATGACCGCTTTGTCCTTCGTCCCGAGATTCAGCGTGATCTTCAGCGTGAGCTCACTCTGATTCTTCAGGCTCAGCGGAATCGGCTTCGTATAAAGCTTCGTAAACTGCGCATCCTGGAAGAGTCCCAGATAGAAGGTATCCGTCACCGGATGCAGCGATGCTCCCTCATACACACGCTTCGTCAGATACAGCGTCACCTTGGAAGATTTCTGCTGATTCGTGACCGTAACCTTCTTGTCATCTCCGCGGGAGATCGTCACGGAAGGCTGGTCGATGGACACATTGTACGTAAATGTATCGTTCGTATCTACGCGTTTCCCGTCCGCGTCAACCTCGGCAAAATAATAGGTGGCATCCTTGTCTCTGGAAAGCAGGATCCTTCTTCTCACGGAAGCGCCGGACGCGTTGTCCAGCTTCAGCGGAATGATCGCCGCCGGTTCATCCGAATAATCCGCGTTGCGGAACATTCCCACATAAAACGTCTCTGAAACCTTCTGCGCCGACCCGGACGCGTTTGTCACAAGCTTCGTGACCGTCACCGTCCCGCTGTAGCGGAATCCGTCCGGCAGATTGTCGTAAATATTCTTGACGGTTTCCGTCTTCTCCTTCGCGTCCATCGGCACTCTGCTGCCGTCATTCCCGTTCGTGTACTGGATCTGATGACCGGACGTGGCCTTCTGGACCTCGCCGTACTCGTCCGTCTCCTCCAGATAATAGGTCGTGTTGTGCTGCAGATTCTCGAATACCACGGAAGTGCTCAGCCCACTCATCTCTACCTTTTTGACGTCGCTCACCTTGACCAGATGCGTGGAATCCTTAAACAGGGCAAAGTAGAAGGTGCGGTTCTTCAGGTTCTTATTCTGCGTATCCTGCGCGTACAGCTGGTACTGCCCGTTGTACACCTGCTTGGTCACAGTAAGCTTGTAATCCGTGGTCTGCAGAGCCTTCTGGGCAAGCTCCACCGTGGTCGTCTTGCCGTCCTCCACCGTAAACTGCGTATCCTCCGCCGGCGCATAGCCGTCGGGAGCGCCGACCTCAGACAGGTAATAGGTTGTTCCCTCCGAAAGCGCTATCTTCAGCTGATAGTAATCGGAGCCGGACTGGAATGTCTTTGTCTTATTCTTTTCATCTATATAGACGATCTTTCCCTTGTCGTCCTTGATCACCAGTTTCACACCGGACAGGAGCTTCTTATCCTTGTCGTTCGATACGCCGACCCTGACGACCGGAGCCTTCAGCCGGTTCGTGATCACAGCCTGCGCTTCGGCATGATTCACCGCCAGAACAACCGTCCCTGTCGCGTTCGTCCTGCCCGCTCCCTCAGCCGCCGTCGCGTCTGCGCCCTGCAGCGCAATCTCGTAACTGAGAGCTCCGGAACCTTCCCGGATCACTTTTCCGTCCTTATCGGTCTCGGAGACAAAGAGTGTCATCGGAGACTTTGCGGCCTTCAGCTTGCAGGAGACCGTCGCCGAGGCTTTTCCTCCCATAGCAAATGAGAGAACCGTCTTCGCAGTCTCCGCGCCCGTCGCCGCGTCTGTCTCTGTCACGGTGACCGGTATTGTACGGGCTTCATCCTCAAACAGTCCCGCATAGAACGTGTCCGAAGAATTCCTGGCCTTGCCATTGCTGTCCTTCAGCTCCTTCGTGACACTGACCGTCGCGTCATAATAAAATCCGGCCGGATACTTCTCGCTCGCGCTGCCAAAATCCAGAACAAGCACATCCAGAGCAATCGTCTTCTCTGTCGTACCGGAATCCTCCGTCGGCACCGGAAGCTCCATCGGCACCGGATTTGCCGCCGATATCAGGTCTGCCGCTGAAGCCAGATCTGCCGCCGAAGTCGGATTCACCTCCGGAGTCGGGGTCCCCTCTGGGCTTGCCGTCGCCTCCGGACTTGCCGTCGGCTCCGAACTCGCTGTCGGCTCCGGGCTTGCTGTCGCCTCCGGGCTTGCCGTTGGCTCCGAACTCGCTGTCGGCGTCGGCGTCGGGCTCGTCGTCGGCTCAGGACTCTCCACCCCGAACTCCAGATTTCCGGGTGCTGCCGCAGTCCCGTTCTTCAGGCGGAGAACCGGATACTGTCCTTCCGCCGGAGCGATCATCTTCGACTGATCGTCAGCCAGTCCCAGAACATAGGTGCCCGGATCCAGCTCCAGACCCGTAAACGTAATCGTCCCGGCAGCTCCGTCCGCCGCAAATACCGGCTTAATCTTTGAAATAAGTGTATACTCCGGCGCAGCCGTCGTTCCGCCCGCTGTTTCCGTCTTTTTGAATACCGCGACGTCCGGAAGCTGATTGCCGCTGTCACCTGCAAGCGCCTTAAGCGTCTGTCCGTCGAAAACCACCTCCAGCGAACCGTTGATGGTGCATTTCACCTTTGAAACGGGAGCCGGCTCCTCCGCGATCGGAAGTATCTGGCTGCCGATTCCGGCAAGCTCGCCCGCAGGCTCCTCCGTCTCTGTCGCGGTCGTCTCGCTCTCGGATTCCTCCGTCTCCGCCGCAATCGTCTCGCTCTCGGATTCCTCTGTCTCCGCCGCGGTCGTCTCGCTCTCGGATTCCTCTGTCTCCGCCGCGGTCATTTCGCTCTCGGATTCCTCCGTCTGTTCCTCAGGCTTCGTCTCTTCCTTGCGTCCCTTGGCAAAAGCAATCTGCAGAAGCTCTTCCACGGAATCGGCCACCGTCACATCAGACGCGTACACCGCTCCCGCAAGCCTGGCATTCACAGTTACGCTCGCCTCCGGGGCAAGAAACATGCCCTGCAGGCAGTCCGTATTCCCGAGCGTGAGTTTGCCTTTGTAGCCGCAGAACACACCCTGATCGTCCATCGCCGCGAAATTATACAGAATATCCCCCGGCTCAGTCCCCTCCGTGTATTCCACCGTCTCTCCGTCCAGCCTCAGCTCATATCCGGAAAAGCTCAGCTCCTGATCCTCACTGTAAGCAATCACGTTGACCACATAATACTGCTTCGTGACATCGATCACCTGGTCGCTGAACAGATCATCCAGCTGGGCTGTATCCAGCTCGCCGTCCTTGTCCGCGTACAGATTGAGCACATGTACATCCGAAGAAGAGATCGCGTTCGCAAGTTCCAGCGAAAGATCCTTCAGCCTCTCCGCGACCGCTGCGCCCGCATCGTCCGCCGCCACCGTCTGTCCTTCCAGAAGCTCCTCCGGCACATCGAGCTTTTCCGCCGCGAAAAGATAAGGCAGCGCTTCCTTCAGCTCCCTGACCAGATCCTCTGCCGAGAACTTCTCCCCATCGTTCTCGCGCTCTGACCGCTCTGTCTGCTGCTCCGTCTCCGCTTCCGTCTGCTGTTCATCAGACTTCTTCTCCGCCGGAGCCTCCGTGGCCTTCTCTGTCGGTGCCTCGGTCGGCTTCTCTGCAGGCGCCTCTGTGGGCGCTTCCGTAGGTGCCTCGGTCGGCTTCTCCGTGGGCGCTTCTGTCGGCGCCTCCGTGGCCGGCGCTTCCGTAGGCGCCTCCGTCGGCTTCTCTGTAGGCGCCTCAGTCGGAGCTTCCGTAGGTGCCTCGGTCGGCGCTTCCGTAGGTGCCTCCGTAGCCGGCGCCTCGGTCGGAGCTTCCGTCGGCGCTTCCGTAAGCGCCGTCTCCGCCTGAGTCTCCAAAGGCTGTCCCTCCTCAGCCAGAGCGATCGCCCCATTCTGAAGAAGCAGCGTCGATGCCAGAACAATGGCTGCCAGTTTCCTGAACCTCTTATACATTATAAATCCTCCCTAATCTGAGCCATGCCGGCTGTATTCGGTCTGCATGACCGGCTTCCTGCTAAAAAACACAATACAACGTATATAGTATAGTACATTCTTTTTGCCACGTAAATAAAAATATTCTTAAAAATTAGACAATTTTTGTCAGAAATATCATATCATAAGTTTGCTTTTTGTTGACAACGCGCCATCCTTCTACTATACTGGAAAAAAGGCAGGCGATGCCGTTCCTTCCATGCGCGGCAACCGATTTTTTCACAGACGAGGAGCAGGATCATGAACTCTTTTTTCACGAACGATATCAAAAAACTAAACACACTGTACAACCGGATTCAGTTCTCGTTCATCTTTCTCTACGGACGATACGGAACCGGCAAAACCAGCCTGATCCGTGAGTTCTGCCGCGACCGGGCGACACTGTTCTTTTCCGCGCAGGAAACCGTGCCCGAGGGACACCTGAACGCGTTTTACCGTCAGACGGCCCGCTGCCTTGGCGCCAGAAAAATGCCGGAGGCCTTTACAAGCTGGGAGCAGGCATTCTCCTTCGTCTCCGATTTTTCCTTCTCGCGGAGGCTCATCGTCGTACTCGATGAATTCCAGAATCTCGACCGGAATTGCCCGGACTTTATGGAGGCGTTCACCAAGGCGATACACCGCGACTTCCAGACCGGAAAGGTGTTTCTGATCGTCTCCAGTTCGTCTGTCGGCTACGCGGGAGAGCTGATGGCGGAACCGATCCGCGAACCGTTTGACGCGATCACGGCGCGCGCGTTTCTCGACGCTCTTCCGTTTTCCGCCTGCCGGCCTTTCTTATCCGGCTACGCTCCGAAGGATCAGCTTATCCTGTACGGCGTCACCGGAGGCTTTCCCTCCTGCCTGCCGCAGATCCAGCCGAAGCAGTCCGCGCGCCAGAATCTTCTCAGACTGTATTTCAGTGCGGACGCGCCGATGCTCACCGCGCCGCCGGACATTCTTCACCGGGAGCTCCGTGAGATCTCGACCTACCATTTCCTGCTTGAGATCATCGCATCCGGCTATACGAAGCTGACAGACATCGCCGGGAAGGCCTCCATCGGCACAAACAAGTGCGCGAAATACCTAAGCGTTCTGATCTCGCTCGGCCTCATACGAAAAGAATTCCCCGCAGCCGGGGAATCCCTGAAAAAAGTCCGCTATCAGTTCACGGATCATATGACCCGCTTCTGGTACCGTTTCGTCGGTCCGAATCTCAGCGAGATCCTCTTCGGAAACGGCCAGCAGGTGTATGAACGGCAGATCCTGCCGGAGCTCGACGAATACCTGCTCCCGGTCTTCGAGACGGTCTGCGCCGAATATCTGGAACGCCTGGCCGGCAGCGGCCAGACCCCCTTTGTCTATAAGCACACCGGAGCCTGGTGGACCGGCGGCACCAAACGCGAACCGTTCCTGCGCATTCCGCTCGTGGCAATAGAGGGGCAGCAGGCGGTACTCGGCATCTGCCACAGCGCCGCGGTTCCCGCCGGCAAAGAACTGCTTGACCGGCTCCTGATGCCGATCGACGCTCTCGGGAAGCTGAAGCGCTACTGCTGCATCTTCTCCACCTCCGGCTTTACAGAGGAGCTGCGTATCGCCGCCCGCGAAACCGGCAATGTATGGCTCATCGATCTGGACGATATCTGCGGATGAGCTTATTCCTCATCGATCATCCGTATCCTGCGCACATGGCGCTCCTCACCGGAGAACGGCGTGTCCAGAAAAGTATCCACGATCTTGCAGGCAAGTCCCGGACCGACCACGCGCGCTCCCATCGTCAGGACGTTCGCGTCATTGTGCAGTCTGGTAGCCTCCGCACTGAAGCAGTCTCCGCAAAGCGCCGCGCGAATTCCCCTGTAGCGGTTTGCTACCATCGAGACGCCGATCCCGGTGCCGCAGATGATAATACCCTTCTCACATGCTCCGGACAGGATCTCCTTCACGACCGCCCTCGCATAGATCGGATAATCCACCGAATCCGGCGAGTACGTGCCGCAGTCCCTGTACGCGATCCCCTTTTTGTCCAGATGCTTCATAACCTCCAGCTTTAATTCGTAACCGCCCTGATCACATCCGATTGCTAACATAGTAATTCCTCCTCATTTAATTGTAATACCAGCTTTCCGATCAGCAGGTTGAGCTCCGCGAAGCTCACGCCATAGTCCGCAAGCCCGCCTCCGTAAGGATCCGACAGCTTGCGCCCGTCTCCGACAAACTCTGTGATCGTCCTTATCCCGTCGGCCTGCTCCCCGAACTGCTTCTGCAGCTTCTGCTTCACGCTCTCATCCGTCGCGAGGATCAGTGTCCGCTCGTCAAAATCCTCAGCGAGCAGCGGCGCGCTCACATGATCCTTCATCGTCAGTCCGTTGCCGGCAAGCACAGCCTCCGCCTTCGGGTTGATCGGCTCCGGAAACAGGACGACCGCCCCCCTGGATGTCACCTCAAGCACATCCAGCAAAAACTTGCTCTGCAGGATCGCCTCCGCCATCGGCCCGAGCGCCGTATCCCCGTTGCTCACAAAAATCAATCTGTCGTACCGTTTCAAATCCATCGACTCCTTATCTCTGTGAAATGACGGATCCGCCGGCATCCGCATGTCGCGCAGACCACAATCTCTGACACTTATATGCCGCACAGGATGATCTGATGCCCCGCGGCCTTGATCAGCCGGTTCATAACGGCCTGTCCCAGCTGCGGCGTGTCAAACGCCTCCGAGTAGATCACGCTGACCTCCGAATCGTCAAACTCCCGCAAAATACCGTACAAATGCCGCGCAATCGAGCTCTCGTCCTGCCGGGAACCGATCGACTTCACGAGGGCGTTTGCATAGTATTCCCGCGATTCGTCGGTCCCTATGACTCCCGTACTCCGCCCCGCCGCCGCGTTCGCCGCCGCGAGCTCGTTGATCTTCTCGCGGACCTGCCGCTGCGTGCCCTGTACGATAAAGAGCTGCGCCCTCGGCGCGTAATGGCGGTATTTCATGCCCGGCGCCTTCGGTCTTAAACTCTCATCCTCTGATGTCAGCGCGCGATCGACCTCCACCGTCCCCAGCACCCTGCCGAGCATCTCACGGCTGATGTAACCCGGCCGGAGGATCGTCGGAGCTTCGTCCGTCAGGTCGACGATCGTGGATTCAATCCCGATCTCCACGTCACCGCCGTCAATGATCATATCGATCACGCCGTCCATGTCCTGTACAACGTGCTCCGCCTTCGTCGGACTCGGCCGCCCGGAGGTGTTCGCGCTCGGAGCAGCCACATAACCGCCTCCCGCACGGATCAGCGCGCGCGCCGCCGCGTTCCCCGGCAATCGCACCGCCACCGTGTCAAGCCCGCCTGTCGTCGCGAACGGCACCGCATCAGACTTCTTCAGAATCATCGTCAAAGGCCCCGGCCAGAACGCGTCCGCCAGCCGCTTCGCCTCCGCCGGAATGTCGATCGCGATCTTTCTGATCGCGTCCCAATCCGCGATATGTACGATCAGAGGATTGTCCGAGGGTCTGCCCTTCGCCCGGTAGATCTTCCCCGCAGCCTCCGCGTCCAGCGCGTTTGCGCCCAGCCCATACACCGTCTCCGTGGGAAAGGCGACCAGTCCGCCCGAGCGCAGGATCTCTCCCGCCCGGCAGATCCCGGCCTCATCTATGCCGTCACGCATCTTTACGATGACCGTTTTCATACATTTTCCACCTTTCAGCCCTCAGTATATCACCGATTCACGCCTTTGTGAAACTATTTTCTCAAATTTTCGCTTTTTTACGGTATTCAAACGGCAAATGCTGTGTTAAAATAGAGAAACAATATGGATCTGAAAACTATGTAATTCGGTTTTTGGAATCCAAATATTTGCAAACGGAGGCAATCAGATTTATGAGTGAAGAAATTTTGACAGCACAGACCGGTGAAAACGAAGAGCCCGAGGCGGCTGCAGCTGCAGAGGCGTCGGAAACGCCAGAAGTTCCGGCGGCGCCCGCAGAGTCCGAGAGCCCGGCAGAACCCGAAGCTCCGGCGGCGCCCGCAGAGCCTGCAGAGAGCATGTCCGACTACGAAGACGCGATCAAGGCCTCGATGAAGCCGATCCACGAGGGCGACATCCTGAACGGAACGGTCATAGGAGTGTCAGACGAAGAGCTGATCGTGGATCTCGGCATCTACACCGACGGCGTGGTACGCCTTGAGGACGCCAGCGACGATCCGTCTTTCTCCCTTAAGAGTTTCTCGGTCGGACAGCCTGTCTCGGCGACAGTCATCCGCCGCGACAACGCGCAGGGCCGGATCCAGCTCTCCCTGAAGGCAGCGGCAGCCGTGCTCGGCTGGGACCGCCTGCAGCAGCTGCAGAAGGATCAGTCCAACATCACCGTCAAGATCGCCGAGGCGGTCAAGAGCGGCGTGACTACATACGTCGAAGGCATCCGCGGCTTCATCCCGGCGTCCAAGCTGTCCCTGAATTATGTGGAGGATCTGGACGAGTTCGTCGGGCGTGAGATCGAGGTCCGCGTCATCACGGCGGACCCGCAGGAGAAACGCCTCGTCCTCTCCGCGCGCGATATCCTGCGCGAGAAGGCCGAGGAGGAGCGCAAGCAGAAGATCTCCAACGTACAGGTCGGCCTTGTGACCGAGGGTACGGTGGAGACGCTGCAGCCCTACGGCGCGTTTGTAAATCTCGGGAACGGCCTCTCCGGCCTGGTACACGTCTCGCAGATCAGCCAGCAGCGCATCAAGCATCCGTCAGCCGTGCTCAAGGAAGGGCAGACCGTCAAGGTCAAGATCATCGCGGTCAAGGACGGCAAGATCAGCCTGAGCATGAAAGCGCTCGAAGACGTCGCCGCGGAGGCGATCGAGGAGGAGACCTTCCAT
>CANQIW010000011.1 GCA_947624055.1 uncultured Lachnospiraceae bacterium | reverse complement strand
GGTTCCTGCGGCGCTGTTTGTCGGAATGGTCGTCTACGAAGAGCTCAATTCGGTGGTGTGGGAGCTCTGCTTTGTCGCGGTCTTCGGCGCGCTGGCCTGCGTGATCATGGAGTTTATCTACCGCTGGGATATCCGGCAGGCGCTCGCGCACAAATGGCACATCGCCGTGACGCTGGCGCTGTCTCTGATGATTTTCCTGCTTTTTCGCTTTGACGTGTGCGGGATCAATACCTACCTTCCGGAAAAGGAAGAGCTCGCGGCGATGTCCGTGCGCTATGCCTATGGCGGTTTCAACTATTACGACGAGGATGGGGAGGAGATCCGGAACGAACAGGATATCCTGCGCATGCTGGAGACGGACAAGGTCGACCTGCTCTATCCGCTGGCTGAGGACGGGGTGCGGAATGTGCAGGAAGGCGATTTTGACGGGTATTACGTCAGTCTGAACATGGAATACCGCCTGAAGTCCGGAAGGACGGTCTGCCGCAGTTATATGGTGAAAAGCGATCTGTACAGGAAAGCGCAGCGGGAACTGATGAAGGATGAGGAGTACAGAGAGAACTACTACCCGATCCTGAGCTGGGACGACGCGCAGCTGGAGAAGGTCGGCAGCGTCTGGGTAACTCTGCCGCAGGAACAGTGGGAGAAGTTTGCGCAGGAAAAATCCGGAGCGCAGACGGAGAAAGCGGAAGGGCAGCAGGATGCGGATGACGAAAAGACGGCAAACGGTCTGAGCATTGAGATCGAGACGTCGATTGAAACCTCGGCGGACGATCCGGATGTAGGCGAGTGGAACTACTCGGATCCGGGCGTAATGGACGGCATGACGCTCACAGAGGAGGCAAGCCGCAGACTGATCAGGGCTTATCAGGAGGATCTTGCCGAGAGCGACAGCCTGTTCGCGGACGAGTCAGTCGGAACGATGACGATCGCGTGGAAGACTGAGCCGAAGGGAGAGTGGACGTACTACAACTATGACAGGTACATGATCCGGGAAGACTTCACGCGCACGATGGAAGTGCTGCAAAAGGCATACAAGGAAGACGGCGCGGGGGACATGAGAGGGTAACGCTCTCAGTCCCGCAGCGCGCCGACCGCCGTCTTACTACACCATTTCGGCCCAACGATCAGTGTAGCGCCGAAAGCTTCCAATCTAAGAGACAATTCAGGATCTATGATTCGTGGCAGATACTCCGCCATGACACCTCACCTCCAGACATATTTTCACACAGATATCAGTTTTCCCATATTACGCAGTGTTTATGCGGATTTGTCAATTTTCGTTTAGCGTTTTTGGGGCATTTTATTTTGTATTTTTGGGATAACTTCTTTAATAAAAAAATAATTTGTCAAATAAATATGATTCGCGTTATACTTTACCCAGCGATATTCTGTCGGTCGACAGCGGCGGATGACTTTTGCCGGTGAAAATGTGCGACAGGATATGGAAATGCAATGGGATTTGAGAGGCAGCGCTATGTTTGGAGAGTGTCACGCGCACCTGTTCATGAACGGGTACAGTTATCACGAGGCGGTCGAGCTGCACCGGGATCGGCCGAAGGAGGATGATATCCGCGGGAAGCTGCGGCTGTATCAGGAGCAGGGCGTCACATTTGTGCGGGACGGCGGCGACACGCTCGGCGTGTCCGCGCTCGCGAAGAAGATCGCGCCGGAGTACGGGATCGATTATCGGACGCCGCTGTTCGCGATCCACAAGAACGGGCATTACGGCGGGATCGTCGGCTGCGGCTTTGACAATATGGAGGAATATCACAGTCTGGTGAAGCGCGCGATCCGTGAGGGAGCGGATTTCATCAAGGTCATGTTCTCGGGTATCCTGGATTTCAGCCGGGACGGGGCGCTCACGGAGGAGCCGCTCGCCGCGGAGGAGATCCGGGAGATGATCCGTATCGCGCATGGGGAAGGTATGGCCGTGATGGCGCATGTGAACGGCGCGGACGCCGTGCGAAACGCCGTGGAGGCCGGGGTGGACTCGGTCGAGCACGGTAATTTCATGGACGAGGACTGCCTGCAGGCGCTCGCCGAGAGCCATGCGGTCTGGGTGCCGACCTACGTGACGATCACGAACCTGATCGGCAGCGGCAGGTTCGACGACGACTCCCTGCGCCGCCTGGCCGCGCAGCAGGGCGAACGGATCCGCCGGGGCTTTGCGCTCGGGGTGCAGATCGCGCTCGGCAGCGACGCCGGGGCATACCGTGTGCCGCACGCGCAGGGGATTCTGGACGAATACCGCGAATTCCGGCGGCTCGCCGGCTGCGGCAAAGCGGATCCGAAGTATGGGCAGGAAGGCATGAAACTGCGCGCGCAGCCGGATGACGCTGCCCTGCTCACGGAAGATGAACTCGACGCCCGCCTCACGGCGGCCGAGCGGGAGATTCGGGAGCGCTTTGCCAGATAAAAATTACAAAGCGTTTACGGAAATATTAAGATTATAATATCAGAACATGAATTATCAGTGTGTGACTTGCAGAAGAGGGAGATGCATGGTATGATTACACTGGTGTTATGTTCGAGATCGCCTTTTGCTCCGGTTCGGAAGGGGAACCGGAGGGAAAAGAGAATCATAGTAGTATGTCAGGGAGTTAAAGATTGGAGGGTGTGACATGTTGAAGAAAAGGGTGCGGGTGATATTGTCAGCTCTGGGAATATCACTGGCCGTGATGTGTCTTGCGACGGGATGCGGAGGCTCCGGGGAGAAGCCGAAGGAGACTGAACCGCCGCAGACCGAGTCCGAGACGAAGCCGCCGCAGACCGAGTCCGAGACAGAGACGGAGTCTGAGACGGAGCTCAAGACGGATGTTGCATATACATCGCAGGATCGAAGCATCCGCATTACGCTGCCGGACAGCACGTGGGCGGTGCAGCAGGACGCGGATGAGATGCGGGTGTTCTCCTCGGGGAAGGCTGCCATGATCAGCATCGTGCACGCCGCAGACGCGAACGCCATGCGGAATATTTCCGTGGCGGAGTCGGAGGATGAGCTGAAGCAGAGCCTGACCGGGCAGTACCCGGACGCGAACGCGTTCGAGGTGGTGGAGTTTGAGAAGCTCAGCTCCGCGACGATCGATACCTACGAGTACGTGGTGAAATATAACGCGACGAGTATGTGGGTCTACGCGGTGACGTACGGTATCATTGCCGATACGCAGGCGTACGTGATCACGGGCACCGTACTCGATGACAACAAGGCGCTGCTGGATTCCGTGCAGAAGTCGGTGGAGAGCTTCACCGTCCTGCGCAACAATGTGTTCAGCGCGATGCCGGGCAGCGCCGTGAATCAGAACGGTTCGGAGGGTCAGCCCGGGACAGATGCGGCGAGCCAGCTTGCCGCGATGACGACTTATGGGTCGGGTGTTACGCTGTACGCGTCGGATACGGTGAACATCCGCATGGAGCCGAGCACTGAGTCCGATGCGAGCATCATCGGTTCCCTGACTCCGGGTCAGGCGGTGACGGTGGTCGGAGAGTCCTCTGACTGGTTCAAGATCGATATGAACGGGAGCACCGGTTATGTGAACAAGGCCTTCCTTGTGCGCACGCAGGTGCAGACCGAGACGGAGAGCAACAGCGATCAGCAGGCGGCGCAGGTGTCCGGCGAGCTGAACAGCTATGTCGACTATGGCACCAGCTATACGTACTACACGACGACCGAGGTGAATCTTCGCTCCCAGCCGGGCACGGAGAGCGGAGTCGTGAGCAGTCTGGGCGGCGGCACGTCCGTCAAGGTAGTCGGCGAGACGCCGAACTGGTATATGGCGGTGGCGAACGGCGTGACAGGCTATATCTCGAAGTCGTATCTGAGCGATACGAACACCTACGGCGGAGAGAATACGGATCCGAATCAGAGCGGCGAGAACAACAACGAGGCCGGGGGCACGAACACGAACGTCGGCCCGGTCAGCGGTACGATCACGAGCGTCGGCAACAATACGATCGTCATTCAGGGCGACGACGGCAACACCTACTCGATCAATTATACGGACGCGGCGGTGAACGCGGGCAGCGGACTCCAGAACGGACTGTATATCTCAGCGATGATCGACTACTCGGGTACGCTGCCGAACGGCGACCTCTACGCGACGAGTGTGACAGGCTATTAAAAAAGAGCACAACCGCGCGGATGCTCCGTCTGTAGCGGGCGGCGCGCGGTCTGGCGGAAATTCCGGATCAGAAGATACTGCAGGACTGGATTCATCCGGCGTGTGTCGGAGCGATGGTTCTGCAGTATTTTTATCGGGCTGAGAGATCGGACGGTCGTCTGTCCGGTTTATAAGATGAGATATGGCGGGAGGAACAGGATGAATAAGAGGATCGACAGTGTGATACTGGACGTCGACGGAACGCTTTGGGACTCGACGGGGATCGTGGCCGGCGCATGGACGCGGGCGGTCCGGGAATGCGGATACACGGACGTGACGGTGACGGCGGACATGCTGAAAGGGCTGTTCGGGCTGACGATGGCGGCGATCGCCGCGCGGCTGCTGCCGCAGATCTCCGAGGCAGAGCAGAAGAGGGTCATGGATCTCTGCTGTGTCTGCGAGCAGGAGGCGCTGGAGGCGGACGAGTGCCGGATCTGCTATCCGGGCGTTGCGGATACGATCCGCGAGCTGTCAGGATCGGTGCGATTGTTTATTGTGAGCAACTGCCAGTCCGGATACATCGAGCTTTTCCTGGACAAGACAGGACTCGGCCCGTACATCACGGACATCGAGTGCTACGGCAATACCGGCAAGGGCAAGGCGGACAACATCCGTCTGGTGGCGGAGCGCAATCACCTCGCGGCGCCGGTCTATGTCGGCGACACGCAGGGAGACTGTGACGCCGCGGCGCAGGCGGGCGTGCCGTTCCTGTTCGCGGAATACGGGTTCGGACAGGCGGATCGCTGGGATCGAAAGATCGGAGCGTTCGCGGAGCTGGCAGAGCTCATCGGTGAGGAAGGGCGCTGCTAACCGGCAGAGCCCGCCGGTGAAGGCCGGACGCTTTTTGCCGACGCCGGGACTGAGAAGAGAGAGAGCGACAGAGCTTGCGGGTAAAGGCCGGACGTTTCTGCCGGCAGGAGAGTGAAAGGAAAGATCGCTTCGCAAGAGGATTCGAAGACAGGGGGAAAGATAAACTATGAAACGAATTATCTGGATGGTGCTGATGAACCTGTGGTTCGTGCCGTACGGGCTGATACGGCTGATCCGCATGTCGCGGCATCCGGAAAACTATACGCCGGAGGAGCGCTTCGCCCTGATCAAGCTGATCGACAGGCGCGCGATCAAGGGAGGGCGCGTGGATATCGACTGCCACGGCCTGGAGAACCTGCCCGACAAGGACGGTTATATTCTGTATCCGAACCATCAGGGCATGTTTGACGTGCTGGCGATCCTGCATGTGATGCCGCGCCCGATCACCGTGGTGTTGAAAAAAGAGCTCGCCAACATTCCGTTTTTGAAGCAGGTGTTCGCCTGTCTGGACGCGATCGCGCTGGACCGCAGCGATCCGAGGCAGGGCATGAAGGTGATCCTGAAAGTGGCTGAGGAGGTTCAAAAAGGGCGCAACTACATTATCTTCCCGGAGGGCACGCGCAGCAAAAACGGCAATCAGCTGCTCGATTTCAAGGGCGGAAGCTTCAAGAGCGCGATGAAAGCGAAATGCCCGGTCGTCCCGGTAGCGCTGCTGGATTCCTACAAAGCGTTTGACACCGGCTCGATTGCCCGCCAGAAGGTGCAGGTGCATTTCCTGAAACCGATCCTGTCCGAGGAGTATGAGGGAATGAAGACCGTGGAGCTCGCCGCGCTCGTGAAGAGCCGAATCGAGACAAAGATTGCGGAAGCAGAAGGGGATGTCTCCTGACTGAGTGCTATTGTTCCTTTTGTATAGAATTATGAAGGATATGTATAATGGTATATGTAGTTTGATTTCTATTCATACTGTATCATAGAAATGAGAATACTACAACCAAATTTTTGCGTATAGGTTTTGTACGTCCGGGACACAATACTCTCATAAAATGAAACTGCCGCTTGCGGCGGAACGGAGAAGGATATGGCAGAGAATCAGATGAAAGGCGAACAGAGTATTGAGTTCCGGGAAGCTCCGTATATCCTGAGCGGCGCGTCGGTGGTCGGCCCGAAGGAGGGTGAGGGTCCGCTCGGAGAACAGTTCGATCTCGTGACGCCGGACGCGGAGCTCGGAGAGGAGACCTGGGAAGAAGCGGAGAGCACTCTGCAGAAAGAAGCGCTGCAGACCGCAATCGGAAAGGCGCAGCTGACGAACGCGCAGATCCGCTATCTCTTTGGCGGCGACCTTCTGGCGCAGCTGATCGCGACCTCGTTTGGGAACGGGGAGGCGAACATCCCGCTGTTCGGGCTGTACGGAGCCTGCTCGACCTGCGGTGAATCGCTCACGCTCGCTTCGATGGCAATCGCGGGCGGATACGCGGACTACGCGGCGACGGTCACGTCGAGCCATTTCGGCAGCGCCGAGAAGGAGTTTCGGTTTCCCCTGGGATACGGAAACCAGCGTCCCCTTTCAGCTACCTGGACGGTCACCGGAAGCGGAGCCTTTGTACTTTCCACCGAAAAGAGTCATGTGAGGGTCAGCGGCGCGACGCCGGGCAGGATCGTTGACATGGGAGTGAAGGACAACATGAATATGGGTGCGTGCATGGCGCCGGCGGCCTGCGACACGATTGCGCAAAACCTCATGGATTTCGGACGGCAGCCGTCCGACTATGATAAGATCATCACCGGCGACCTCGGCTCGGTCGGGCAGCGGATCCTGATCGATCTGCTGGACAAGCAGGGCTTCGACATCTCGCAGCAGCATATGGACTGTGGGATTGAGATCTATGACGCAGAGAAACAGGACACGCATGCGGGCGGAAGCGGCTGCGGCTGTTCGGCGGTGGTGCTCGCGGCGATGATCCTGCCGAAGCTGCAGCAGGGAATCTGGAAGCGCGTGCTCTTCGCGCCGACCGGGGCGCTGCTATCGAAGGTAAGCTTCAATGAGGGTCAGACGATCCCCGGTATCACGCACGCGGTCGTGCTGGAGCACTGCTGAGTATGGATGTTATTTGTCCGTGTGAAGTTGTAGAAAAAAAGGAGCGAGACGATGGACTATATCAATGCATTCTGGGTCGGCGGCCTGATCTGTGCGCTGGTTCAGATCTTACTGGAGAAGACAAAACTGCTGCCGGGGCGGGTGATGGTGATCCTGGTGTGTCTGGGCGCGGTGCTCGGTGCGGTCGGAGTCTATGATCCGCTGATCGAATTCGCCGGCGCGGGAGCGTCCGTGCCGCTTCCCGGCTTCGGAAACGTGCTCTGGAAAGGCGTGAAAGAGGCGGTCGACGAAAACGGTCTGCTCGGACTGTTCCAGGGCGGCTTCAAGGCGAGCGCGGTCGGCGTCAGCGCGGCGCTGATCTTCTCTTATCTGGCAAGCCGGGTCTTCAATCCGAAGATGAAGGATGAATAGAAAAACTGTTTGACAAAAGATAGAACAAAGCATATAATACACTTAACAGGACAGCCGGAAGGTAGAGTGCGCTACCCATCCCGGCACAATAGTTCAATCAAGAATAGTCGTTCTCGGCCAAAGAGTAGAACGGCTATTTCTTATGTGTCAGATTCAGAATTGCGATGATCAGCAGACCAACGGTCAGGATTATCATAAATTCTTCATATGTACTCATAATGATCACCCCTTTCCGCAAGGACTCGGAACGGGTGAGAGCACGTCCCCCGGCTGCCCGGTTAAACATATTATTATTCAATTGAGAAAGAGACAGGCGATCCGCACACAGCAGGACCGTCTGTCATTTTATCTGGGTTAATGGGAGAAAATCAGAATGATTGCATATATTATATAAAATATAGAACAATAATAACATAGACGAGAAATGATGTCAAGAATAACTTCATGAAGGAAGCCGAGGGATCCATTTTGCGATACAAATACATGGGAAAAGCCTTCACAAATCACAAAATAACAAACTCATAAATAGGCAAAATAAGAGTAGTTAAAAAGTGCCCATTTTACCTGCCGTTTTAAGGTCATAGAAAAAGGGAAAATTATTAATTTTTGACAAAAATGTGACTGAAGTCATTTTAGCTATTGAAAGTTTTGACACAAAAGCGTAAATTATATGGTAGGTTAATAGCCGCATTTCAGTATAAAAACACGAATGGGCCATTGTACAAAATATTATTTGGTAATAAAATAGAACACAAAGGAAACAAACGCAACAAACGCAAGTCCAAGGAGGTATGTGCAATGAAGAAGAGAACCAAACGAATTCTGGCTATGCTGCTCGCATCGGCGATGATCCTGCAGCAGGGCAGCACTGTAGGAGTACTGGCTACGGAGACGGAGCCGGTGAGCGAGACTGTGGCCGAGACGACGGCTGCAGAGACGGCGGCTCCGGAGACACAGGCGCCTGAGACGACCGCTGAGACAAAGGCTCCGGAAACGCAGGCGACAGAGGCCGTTTTGGAGACGACACAGACGGAGACGTCCGCGGCCACGCAGACTGAGACGGATGCCGCTCAGACCGGGCAGAGCGAGACGGCAGCGCCGCAGACTGAGCAGACCGAGACGCCTGCAGCCACGGAGACGCCTGCAGCTACAGAGACGACAGAGACCGCGGCGGAGACGGTCGGCAGCACGCAGCAGAGCGAGACCGTAGCTCAGGAGACGACGGAAGCTCCGGCGCAGACCGAGGAAAAGACGGAAGCACCGACAGAAGCAGTTGGGGATGACAATGCTGTATCTGATGGCACTTCATCGTATGGGTTCATGACAATAGGACAGGATCCGGTGACGATTGGGTTGGAAGAAGGATCTGCTCAGGATATCACGAACCTTCTTAAAGGAGTACATATAAAAGAAAATGATAAGGAAGTATCTCAAGAGGGGGATACTGTCGAACTGAAGAAAAACACCAAATACACATTGGATCTTTCCTTTGGGGAAAGTGATGGGAATCAGTTTCCGGAGAATGGAATTTATCATTACAAATTTCCAGAGGGCTTCCCTCTTATAGGTGAATACTCAAATCGTTCCATGCAAGTTACATATAATGATGTAACGGTAAACGGGACATACAGTGTTGATGAAAATGGAAATTTGACAATAGTTTTAAATAAAGAGGATACTGATGCCTGGTCGAAGTTTATTGCAGCAACGAATGCAACGATGGGATTTTCATTCGAGTTTGAATACAAGGAAACCAAGACAAATGAAGAAGTAAGATTTAGCGATACTGTAACAAAGCATATTACGGTTAAGAACGATAATGGTGTAACCTTAACGAAAACGGCCAATTATAAAGAGGAAAGCGGAACGGTAGAGTATACTGTTAAGGTTACTTCAAAAGGTTATAATAAGAATATCCATGTAAAGGATGCAATGACGGGAGATTATCTGACGCTTAATCATGATGTGGAAGTGAAAGATGCATCAGGAAGCCTTGTCGGTTCGAATTGCAATATTAATTATCTAGGAGAAAGTGGGAAGAAGAATAGTGGATTTGAGTTGACTATCCCATCTATGGAGGGTGGAGAAGTCTATACTATTACCTATTCGGCAAATGTAGATTATTCTGCGATAAATGGGACAGTAAACTGGGTGAATCCAAACACAGTAGAGGCTAAACCAGATGAAGGAACGGGCGATAGTACAACGCAGAGTGTGGAACATATTACTCACACTAAGATCAGTAAGACACCTTCGAAATCAGTAGGTAAGCCGGATGAAGACGGCAATGTAACGGTTTCATGGGACATTAAAATAAATGAAGATGGTTTAGAAACTCTTAAAGATGTAATTACTGTAAGTGATAAAATTACATCTGAGAGAATGAAATATAGCGGGACAGGTCTTAAAGTTAGTTTTAAGAATGAAAGCGGAGGAAATGAGTCTATAGAATTAAGTTGGAGCGATTTAGGTATCGATCCGGAAAGGGTACAGGAGTGGACGATTGGTAACTTAAGAGTAAAAATTGAAAACGCAGTGAAAAAACTTAATTCAAAGAGCCCTATCACAATTACATATGAGACGACTGTAAACGTATTAGGTGTTAGCGGTTCGGAACAATTTAAGAATAACGCCACATACGATGGAACTTCTGTTCAGGGAACGGTAACGGTAGCTGGAACGGGTAAAACATATCTGGAGAAAAAGGTTACAGAGAATACAAAAGATCCGTCAAAAACTGTTGAATGGGAAATTACATATGATGTTACCGGGACGGTGAGTCCTTGCAAGCTGACAGATACACTGCCAAGATCGTATAATTCGAAAGATAACGAACATTATTATGATGAAGTATTAAATGGTATAAATGGTATAAAAGTGGAGGGACTGTGCAATCCAGGTGTTGACGAGAAGTGTGAGATAACTGAGGAGCAAGATGGAGACAACAAAAAGCTTGTCTTTACATTTTCTCACAAGGAAGGAGGAGATTGGAAGGAAGGATTAGTTAGCCATTCCGGACATGAGAATCATCACATTGTTATTACCTATACGACAATTACGAATCAAAAGTGGGTGAAAAATGCAGACTATTTAGAGGAAACTAATCAAAATAGTTATACACATACGAATACAGTAACAGATGAAAAAGAAACTAAATCGGCATTTGTTACTATACAGCCTAAATCGATCAAGAAAAGAGTATCTGGAGGTTATGAGCAGCCGTCTCTTTATTGGCCTGATATGCCGACTACGGATAAAGATGAAGACGGTACCGTTTATCCGGTGTTCTATTATGCGCTTGAGATAGAGGGGGTGACGGATGGAACAGCTGTCGTTACGGACAAATTTAAAACTTCTGAATTGAAAAGAAATACAAAGTGGGGTCCATATTTGAGGGCTGGTGATAAGTATAATTGTTATGAGAGCACAGGTAGTGTTAGTGTAACAGAGAATAAGGAGGGGGAATATACAGTTCTTACATTTAATGTGACGGGACTTCCGGCGGAGTTTACTAATGAAGGTTCGGCTAAAAAGTGTACTACGTATGCAATATTGTACAGCTTGATTCCAGCCAGTCATGAAGCCAGCAATAAATTAGCGACAGGCACTAAATTCAGAAATACGGCGACTTTTGGAAATAGTGATTTTGTAGATGTAGACTGGGACTATAATCCGCTTGATAAGACGCTTGTCAGCACTTCAACAGATGGTAGAACGGTATCTTTCAGGATTGATTATAACCCTGGAAAGATTGACTTTCTGGAAGGGGATAATAAGATTGTTATAACGGATGTTATGACGAATCTAAGATTAAAGGCAGATACTATTAAAATTATATCTGATGAAAGGGAATTGTCTGATGATTCTTATACTTGTGATTACAATGATGGGACATTGGTAATTACTTTACCGGATGGGGATGGGAAGCATCTTGTGATTACTTACGATGCCACAGTAGTAGGCGCGGCTGGCACAGATGTTAATATTAGCAATACAGTTGAAGTTACGGGAACAACAAAAACATCGTCAGCAACAGGGACTCCGCATCTTGCTTCTACGGGAGATGGGACATTTAGTCTGCTGGAAATCAATCTCTATAAATATATGAAAGGTTTTATGAAGCATCCGCTGGCAGGGGCAGAATACCAGCTGGATGTAAAAGAGGCAGACGGGTTATATCGTACTATATGCGGGAAAGATGGGAAGCCTTTAACATTCACTACTGGTGCAGACGGGAAACTGAAGATTGATTCAGAAGGTATTAGCAATAGAACAGAAGGAGACAATAATAAGTTATATGAAGAAAAAGATTATCGTTTAAGAGAAGTGAAGGCTCCGGCGGGTTACACATTGGATCCGACTCCAATACCATTCAAATTTAGTGCTGATGGTGGAAAAACTTCTTATATGCCGGGAGAGACAATCTATGTCGATAATGCGAAGGAAAACTTCCATATCATAAAGAAGGATGCCACGAACGGCACTGTTCTGGAGGGGGCAGAGTTTAGCCTCTATGATAATGAAACGTGTACTGGCGATGCAATTGCGACGGCAAAGACGGATAGTATGGGAATTGCCTCTTTTGATGGACTTACTGAGCAAACATATTACTTGAAAGAAACAAAGGCTCCGACAGGATATACGTGTTCTGATACTGTATATGAGATAAAGATCAGTGATAAAGGCACGGTGTCAAGTAAAGATTTAGAGTTTAAATTGGAAGAAGAATCATATGGTGCAGAGATTACGAATACAAAGACAACCGTGACTCCAGACACTGCTTCTCTGAAAATTACGAAGGCAGTAACTGGAACAGGCGCTCCGACGACAGTGCCGAGCATTTTCAACTTCACTGTTGAGAGGGTAGGTTCAGAAACTTCTCCGCTGCCAGAGCCGGCGACGGTGACGAACGATGGTAGTGAAGTAACCTTTGCTGATATGACGTTTACTGAAGAAGGAACGTACAGGTACAAGATTACAGAGACTGGGTATGTAGCGGGTGCAGATACGGTTGGATGGACGCCATTGTCCGAAGATGTGATATATGCGAAAGTGGTTGTCACTAAGACCGGCAATGCACTTAAAGCTGTCACGACCTATCACACAGATGCGGAGTGCACGGAAACGACGACAACGAGTGAGCCGACGATTACCAACACGTTCACGAAACCGACGTCAACTACCGCTTCTTTAGAAATTACGAAAGCAGTAACTGGTGAAGGTGCTCCGACGACAGTGCCGAGCATTTTCAACTTCACTGTTGAGAGAGTAGGTTCAGAAACTTCTCCATTGCCAGAGCCGGCGACGAAAACGAACGATGGTAGTGGTGTAACGTTTGCTGATATGACGTTTACTGAAGCGGGTACGTACAGATACAAGATTACAGAGACCGGATATGTGGCAGGTGCAGACGGGGATCGGTGGCCGCTGTCTACGGGTGTGATTTATGCGCAGGTGACCGTAGGCAGGAAAGGGAGTTCAAATGAGCTTGAAGCTGAAGTTGGATATTACAGTGATTTGGCTTGCACAAGCCCATTGACGACTGCGCCTACTATTACTAATACTTACATAAAGCCGAATTCGACCAGTGTTAGTCTGGCGATAAAGAAAGCGACCACAGGTACAGGTGCTCCGACGGGAAGCGACATACCGAGTATTTTCACGTTCACTGTGACAGGAGTGACAGCAGGGGCACCGTTGCCGGAGCCGTCATCCGTGACGAATGATGGAGAAAATGTAAGCTTTGCACCAATTGTATATGATGCAGATGATTATGATGCCGGTACAGATTATACGTATATTTATAAAATTTCAGAGGACGTAATACCAACTACGGCCGAGGAGTGGACGCCGTCTGAAAGTGTTGATATTTATGCGAAGGTTGTAATCACGAAAGATGCCACGACGAATGCACTTAGCAAAGAAGTTGGTTATTACAGCGATGCTGACTGTACAATACCGGTAGAAAATCCGACAATTACGAATATCTATACGCAGCCGACGGGCAGTCTGTCGGTATCAAAGGTAGTTGTAGGTGACGAACCGGCAGATGGAACGAGTACACAAGGCGTATCTTACGAGGTGACGGTTTCTGCACTTGACGATGGGGTTGATCTGAACCAGTCAACTGTTACGGTGAAAGTAAGTAATGTGGTACAGACTTCCGAAAAGACAGCAAGTAGTATTAAATTTATGATCAAAAAGGACGAGACGGCTGTTATTGATGGACTTCCGCTTGGGCAATATAAGGTAGAAGAGACTGTTGATGGAGAGAGCTTTACTGCGACTTATACGGTTGATGGGAAACCTGGACAGAATGAGGCAACGATAGGTCTGACCAGGGCGAGCAAGAACGCTGAAGTCACCATCACAAATGTCTACACGGAAACCCAGGAAGAAGCAAACGGCAAGCTGGAGTTGAAAGTAACGAAGTCTATGAAGAATCCGGCTTCCAAGAAGGATCTCAGTAAGTTTGAATTTATTTTGAAGCAGATTAGTCCGGTGAGTACATCAGAGAATAAGCAAGAAGTGAAAGCGGATGCGAAGGGCGATGCTAAATTTGAACTTCTCTATGATGAAGATGATGCTGGTGAGACATTTGTCTATGAGATTACTGAGAAGCCGGGAGACGATGCTGCAGTTCTTTATGATCCGGCAGTATATACGGTAACCGTCAAAGTGGCGGATGAAGCGGATGCTGAGGGTGAGTTAGCGGTTGATATTCAGTCCGTCACGAAGAAAGTCGGAGAGACGATGACGGCTCTTGGCGCAAAGGCCGCTGTGACATTTATTAACGACGATACCACCGTCAAGGTCGACAAGGTCGACGAGGCGGGGAATAAGCTCGTCGGCGCGAAACTTCAGATTACCGTGAAAGACGCGGCGACCGGAGCAGCGGTTGATTCCTGGACGACGGATGATAAGACGCATGAGATCACGGGCAAGCTGGAGGTTGGCAAGACCTATGTGCTGGAGGAGACGGACGTTCCGACCGGTTATGCGGTGGCGGCTCCGGTTGAGTTTACGATCGACAAGGACGGCAACGTGCTTGTCGCGGGCAAGGCTGTCGCAGGCAACCTGTTGACCATGGTTGATGCGAAGCTGCACTTCAATGTGAACAAGACCGAGCTCGGCACGGGCGACGAGGTCGAGGGCGCGGAGCTCACGGTATATGAGAAGCAGGTGGACGGCACGCTGAAGAAGGTGGAAGGCGCGAGCTGGACATCAAAGAAGGGCGAGACGCATGACTTCGGCGAGAAGTTGGAAGCAGGCAAGACGTATGTTCTGAGAGAGGAAGTTGCTCCGGACGGATACGGCTATGTGACCGATATCGAGTTTACAGTCGAGAAGGACGGCAAGATCACGACTACGATGCCGAAGACGAAGGATGCGGCCGGCAATGATACGTACCTTGTAGAGGACACGAAGATTAAGCTCGAAGTCAACAAGAAGGCGACCGGTACCGGCGAGGAACTGGACGGCGCGGTTCTGGAGCTGCTTGACAAGGACGGCAAGGTAGTGGATTCCTGGACGTCGAAGAAGGGCGAGACGCATGATTTCGGCGGCAAGCTGAAAGCGGGCGAGAGCTACACGCTTCGTGAGACGGTTGCTCCGGACGGATATACCTGTGTGACGGATATGAAGTTCACGGTCGGAAAGGACGGCACGGTTACCGGACTGGACAGCATCAAGTCGACAGACGCGAGCGGCAAGACAGTTTATCTGGTTGAGGACAGCCTGAACGCAGTCAGCATCCAGAAGCTTGATGAGAGCGGCGCGGCTCTTGCGGGTGCGACCCTGGTGATCAAGGATGCGGCGGGCAAGTCTGTGGGAAGCAGCTGGAAGACCGACGGCAAGGCGCACGATATCACAGGCCTTGCGAAAGGCAAATATACGCTGAGTGAGATCGAGGCTCCGGAAGGATACGAGGTATCGAAGGATGTTCCGTTCGAGATTACCGGCAAGGAGACAGTGGGACAGGTGATCTCGCTGACGATGACGGATAAGAAGATCCCGAAGAGCAGCAAGTACTCTCTGGAGGTGACGAAGCATCTGCGTCTGGACGGCGTCAGCAGTGAGCTCGGCGTAAGAGAGGCGACCTACTATGTGGCGCTGTTCTCTGATGAGGCAAAGACGCAGCGTGTCAGCAATGTGAAGAAGATTGAGTTTAAGAACGAGACGTCGAGTTCGGTGACGTTCGACAGTCTGGCTGCGGGCACGTATTACGTGGGTGAGACAGACGAGGACGGTACGCTCCTGTTGTCCAAGGTAGTGAACGACAAGCTGATCTTCACTCCGGAGTATACCGGCAATGGAAAGGTCACGCTTGAAGGGAAAGAGACGGCGGGAACCGCTGAGTTCACGAACGTGTATGTGGAGATCCCGGAGGGCTTCTACCTGTCCGGACAGATCACGATCACGAAGAAGATCCTCGTAAATGGCGAGGAAGGGACTTCCGACGAGACGTACTACGCGGGTGTGTTCGATAGTTCGGATATGAGCGAGCCGCTTGTGGTTGTACCGCTTGCGCTGGAGGGCAATTCGTCCGCGAGCTATACAGTGACGGATCTCCCGATCGGCGAGCACATCGACGACACGAAGAATTACTTCGTGGCCGAGACGGATGAGAACGGCAACGTGCTTGATCCGGATAAGGTGACGGAGTTCGAGATCTCAATTGACAAGAGCAAGGTCGTGTTGAGCGCGGATAACTCCAGTCCGGAGGTTGTGATCACGAACAGCTTCACGGACGAGGAGACCGAGACAGAGACCGAGACGGAGACGGAGGTAAGCGAGAAGAAGGCTGCGCCGAAGACCGGCGACGATACGAACTTTACGCTGTACCTGATGCTGATGGCGTTCTCAGCCGGTATCTGCGCTGTGGCCTTTGAGGAGAAGCGCAGGAGAGCCCGTGCGAGGAAGTAAGGCAGGGCCGGAGAGGATGACGTGGATGTGTCGCAGGACGCACTGCGGAATGGTCAGACGGTAGACTGTGGAACAAAATGAGATGAAAATATTGGCGGCCGTCCCTGAAAAGGGACGGCCGTTGATATGCTATCTTTTGTATGGGAAATGCGGTTATCGAAAATGCATTGCCGGACGGTCATTGACTATGGCGGATCGCTTTTTCGAGCTCGGCGATACGTTGCCGGAGAAGCTCGTTTTCACGGAGTCTTTCCTGAAGTCTGGCGTCTTTGTCTGCAATTTTGGCGTCTCTGTCTGCAATTTTGGCGTCTTTGTCTGCAATTTTGGCGTCTCTGTCTGCAATTTCAGCTTTCTGGTTGTTAATCTCCGCTTGCATCTCGTCTATCATATACTGCACGGTATTCCGATCCAGTATACGTAGTTCTTCTGAGAACATTCCCATCACCCTTTCGATATTTTTGCATAGACGATATACGTCCTCGTACATGGGCTTGAATTCCGGATATGTGTTGATCAGCCGGATGATAATCTCCGGATCGTCCTGACTGAGAAATGCAAGCCATGCCTCGGTTTCGTTGCTGACACCTTTATTTTGTATGGTCTGCCCGAAAATGTCAAGCGGAATGAACAGGTATTTTTGCAAAAGATCGAGCTCCAGTCCGGTGTTGGAGCGCTGTTTAAAATAGTGCAGATATTCTGTCGGGAATTGCTGAAATTCCTTTGGGCTTTCTTCAATAAAAATGATTGTATAGACTTCCCTGACATCGGTATACCGGAACTTTTCTTTTTTCATGTCCCGTACACGTTTATACTGGCGCAGCAGGAGATCAGCGGAATAACAGGCGCTGCGCTGCCCCGGAAATGCGTACCCGACTTTCTGCGCCTCGACGTTCACAAGACTGCCGTCGTCAAGTTCCACGACAATGTCCATGATCAGCAGGGAGCTTTCGTCAGCGATACGCGTGGAGTCGCCCGGAAGGACGTACTTGATGGTTACGTTTGTGCCGAGAAGGACGGAGAGCAGACGATTGAGACGATCCGGCGTATATTCGGGATTCAGTATTTCTTTGAAAAAGGAATCATATAAAAGCTTTATTCCCTTGACGCCGGTACAAAAATCCAGAAACTCTTCCTGCGCTTCCTTTTTCCAACTGTTAAACTGATGCCTCAGCAGAGGCACGGACTGAATCTGACTGAGCAGTTTTTCTCTTTCGTGGATCATTGGAAAATATTGTGCTAGCTTGCTTGACATATCTCCTCCTTTAATTATTTTGGATGATTTATATATATTACGTGACTGATATTAACATAATTTGGAATATCCTGCAAGAAAAAGTGTTCAACAAAAATCGACAGGAAATTGCAGTTTGCATAGTGTCATGTTAGAATGGCAGAGTATAATCGTGGGATAAACTCGCCGAACGTGGGCAATGATGCGATTGGCAGAGCGGCGGCAGAGGATAACTGACAAGACCGGGAGAAAACGATGCTGTACGACAAGGATATCCGTGAGCCCCTGTTTGACTTTCTGGAGGCGCGGTATGAGAAAGTGCGTGTAATTGAAGAGAAGCAGATGGGACGGTCGCGGGCCGACCTTGTGATGGTGCTGCCGGATGCGCTGGTCGGGATCGAGATTAAGAGCGACGCGGACACGTACGCCAGACTGGCGCGGCAGGTGAAAGATTACGACCAGTTTTTTGACGCAAATTATGTTGTGGTGGGTACGCGCCATGCGATGCACATCGAGGAGCATGTCCCGGAGTGGTGGGGGATCATCACGGTGGAGGAAGAAGGCGGCGAGGCAGATTTTTATGTATTGCGCCGGGCGCGGGAGAACCCGCGGGTGGACTGGAAGCGCAAGCTGGGGCTTTTGTGGCGGCAGGAGCTCGCGCACATTCAGGCGAAAAATATGCTGCCGCGCTATCCGGGAAAGAGCAGACGATTCGTGGCGCAGAAGCTTCTGGAACGGGTGCCGCTGGAGATCCTGCGCCCGCAGATCAGCGAGGAGTTATTTGAGAGGGATTATTCCCGGTATCAGGACGAATGACATTATAATTGAAGAGATTATTTGAACAGGCATTCTCTTGACAATCCAGGTTCTCCGCTGTAAGATAGTTAGCGATTTAAAGCGATAGAGTGGAAAAGAGGGGCTATATTTTATGAAAAAAGAATTGCTGAACCATGTCAACGCGTTGGTGCTGCAGGTGCTGTACCGCAGTCTGCGCGTGCTGTACAAGAATGACAGCCGTGTGCGGGAGGAGATTGACAGCTGGGATAAAAACATTTCCTTCAAGCTGGTGTGCGGGCCGGGCGGTGCGGTGCTGGCGCTGCGCAGGAGCGAGCATGTGGGCTTCCGGAAGCTGCCTCGCGCGCAGAGAGCGGATATCACGATGCGCTTCAAGTCGGTAGACGGCGCGTTCTGTGTGCTGAGCGGGCAGAAGAGCATCGCGGACGCGTATGCGGAGCATCTGTTCACGCTGGAGGGCGATATCTACAAGACGATGGGCTTTGTGCGCTGTGTGGAGTTCGCGGAGGCATATCTGTTCCCGCATATCTGGAGCAGGCGTATCCTGAAGGAGATCCCGGATAGGCAGCTTGCCCCGCTGAAGGTGTATGCTCTGGCGCTGCTGGAAAATGTGTGACGGGAAGAAGCGGAACGGCACGGTTTTTATGAGCAGGTATTGCCGAAAAATGTCCGACAAGAGAAAAGCAGGGTATGAATGGAAGAAAGGAGCGAGAACTCGCACATGAATTACTTCGAATTTACCAACCCGACCAAACTGTGCTCCGGGAAGGGAGCGCTTGACAATCTCGCGTACGAGCTGGAGATGCTCGGCGCGAAGAATCCGATGATCTTAAGCGACGCGATGCTGGAGCAGCTCGGTACGCTGAAGCTTGTGACGGACGCGCTCGGAGAGATGCACATCGGGCGCATCTTCACGGATATTCCGCGCGACAGCAGCGTGGAGGTCGTGAACCGGATCGCAAAGGAGTACCGTGATTTTGACTGCGACGCGCTGGTGGCTCTGGGCGGCGGCAGCGTGCTCGACACGGCGAAGGGCGTGCGGCTGCTGATCTCGCAGGACGCGGACGATCTGCTGGAGCTGATGGGCTGCGAGAGCATCCCGCGCGGGAAGAGCGTGCCGTTTGTCGCGCTGCCGACGACGGCGGGCACCGGGAGCGAGGCGACCGATGTCGCGGTGATCAAGAATCAGGCGAAGCATGTGAAGATGGAGTTTATCTCGCAGCAGCTTCTGCCGGATGTGGCGATCCTGGATCCGCGCATGACGGCGACACTGCCGCCGAGGATCACAGCCTCGACGGGCATGGACACGCTCTGCCACGCGATCGAGGCGTACAGCTGCATGCAGAAGAATCCGCTCAGCGACGCCTATGCGACGGCCGCGGTTGAGCTGGTCGGGAAGAATCTGATCAAGGCAGTGCGTTTCGGCAGATCGAAGGAGGCGCGCGCCGCGATGGCGAACGCGAGTTTCCTGGCGGGTGCGGCCTTCTCGAACAGCATGGTCGGCGTGGTGCACGCGATCGGGCACGCGCTCGGCGGCGTCTGCCGTATCGCGCACGGCGACGCGATGAATATCCTGCTCCCGGCGGGTATGATGTTCAACCGCAATTACTGTAAGGACACGTACGCGCAGCTCCTGTTGTACCTGGCCGGGCCTGAGGTCTATCTGAAGACGCCGGAGAATAAGCGGGCTGACCGTATGATTGCGGAGGTACTGAAGCTCCGGCAGCGTCTGAACAAACTGACGGGTCTTCCGATGACGCTCAAGGAGGCCGGGGCGGATCCGGCGAAATTTCCGGACGTGGCGCGCACGGCTCTCAATGACGGCGCGGTGATCGTCAACCCCAGACAAGTAACCTACGAATCAGTGCTGAAGATTTTGGAGGTTTGCTATGGAGATTGAACAGATTGTCAGCAGACAGCGCGCCTACTTTGAGAAGGGCAAGACGCGGAATATTGCCTGGCGGATCGCGGCGCTGAAGACCCTGAAGAAGGCGATCCAGAGAAACCAGAAAGAGATCGAGGCGGCGCTGCGCGCGGATCTGAACAAGTCCGCCTCGGAGACCTACATGTGCGAGACCGGCATGGTGCTCTCGGAGCTGTCGCACATGATCGGCCATCTGCGCGGTTACGCGAGGGATCGGCGCGTGCTGACGCCGCTCGCGCAGTTTCACGCGAAGAGCTTTACTTCGCCGGAGCCGTACGGCGTCGTGCTCGTGATGTCGCCGTGGAACTATCCGTTTATGCTGGCGCTGGAGCCTGCCATCGGCGCGCTCGCGGCCGGCAACTGTGTCGTGATTAAGCCGAGCGCGTACTCGCCAGCCACTTCGGATGTGATCGAAAAGATTATCGGCGAATGCTTCGCGCCGCATGTCGTCGCGGTCGTCAAGGGCGGCAGAGCGGAGAACACGGCGCTGCTGGAGCAGAAGTTTGACTTTATCTTTTTCACGGGCAGCGTGGCGGTCGGGAAGCTCGTCATGGAGAAGGCGTCCCGCAATCTGACGCCGGTTTGCCTGGAGCTGGGCGGCAAGAGCCCATGTATTGTAGACAAGAGCGCGAACATCAAACTCGCCGCGCGGCGCATCGTTTTCGGCAAGTACCTGAACGTGGGGCAGACCTGCGTGGCGCCGGATTATCTCTTCGTCCATGAGCAGGTGAAGGACAGGCTTCTTGAGGAGATCAGAAAATGCATCCGGCGGCAGTTCGGCGCGCAGCCGCTCGACAATCCGAACTATGGGCGCATTGTGAACGAGAAGCATTTCGACCGCCTGAGCGCTCTGCTGCAGTGCGGGAACGTGTACTGCGGCGGCGAGACGAGGCGGGAGACGCTGCAGATCGCGCCGACCGTGCTCACCGGGATCTCGCCGTCCGACGCAGTCATGAAGCAGGAGATCTTCGGACCGATCTTACCGGTCATGACTTTCCGGGACATCTCGGAGGTCGTCACCTACACGACGAAGCGCGAGAAGCCGCTGGCGCTCTACCTGTTCACGGGCAGCCGTGCCGTCGAGAAAAAGGTATTGAAGCATGTGAGCTTCGGCGGCGGCTGCATCAACGATACGATCATCCATCTGGCGACGAGCCGCATGGGTTTCGGCGGAGTCGGGGGCAGCGGCATGGGCAGCTATCACGGCCGCGACAGCTTCGAGCTGTTCAGCCACCGCAGGAGCATTGTGAAGAAGTACACCTGGATCGACCTGCCGTTCCGCTATCAGCCGTACAGCGGTCTGAAGGATTTCCTGATAAAACTGTTTTTGAGATGAGAGAAGGAGCTGTCGCAAAATATACAGGGAGGGTTTGCCGTAATCCGACTGGTATTTTACGACAGCTCTCTCCTTTTGACAAAATTTCAAACCAAATTTCATAAAAGAATACTTGTCCTATGGATGGCTTTCAAGGTATACTATAAAAAATAACTCGTTGCATTGTATTCTGCGTATATGGAGAGGAGATTTCAGTCATGACGGGAGAAGCAGTGCTGAGCAATGACGAACGTTTTACATCATTTTCTTATAATAACAGAACGATACGATTCGTAACGTCCTCGAAACTGGAGAAATATACCCGGATCGTTGAATGGGATCATGGCTATCTTGTGGTTATGGCAGTATACCGGGGATTGGGGGAAGTCGAGGAATATATCGATTTAATACCTATACTTGAAAACCTTTACCTGGAGCCGGATGTTTTTTTGAAGCCGATTAGGAAAGTGAGGATTGCAAATGGTTGATATTGCGAAAGTGGCGGACAAGGCAGATCTGATCGTGAATGGATACGCGTTTACCAAAGACGGTCAGAATATTCGCGTTCTGAATCTTAATGGGTCGGACAGAGCGGCTGTAATCAGCAGCGAATCAACTGTGATTGAGACCAGCATGGATGATATTGAGATTGCGATCGTGATGGATTATTATAATCGCAGCAGGAAATTTCTGGAGGTATAATAATTGACGGAGGCGGGTTCTGCCAAATTTTTTGTGAAGGATAATGGTGACACAGTGGTAGAAAAACAAGGGCAACTGACAGACAGAGAAATGCGTATTATCAGAGAATTTATCAAGGATAATTACAAGGAAATGTATCTTAAATGGCGGGAAATCAGTGATAAAGGATTTTATGGTGCATGATATGCTGAAGATATTTCTCGTGGAGGACGAGGTCGTCATCCGCAACGGAATCAAGAACAACATCCCGTGGGAACGGGAGGGTTTTATTTTTGCGGGGGAGGCCAGCGACGGTGAGCTGGCCTATCCGCTTATTATGAAGGAAAAGCCGGACATCCTGATCACGGACATTAAAATGCCGTTCATGGACGGGCTGGAGCTGAGCCGCCTCGTCAGGAAGGAGCTTCCGCAGATCCGGATCATCATCCTGAGCGGCTACAACGAGTTTGACTACGCGAAGTCTGCGATCGATATCGGCGTTACGCAATATCTGCTGAAGCCGATCAGTTCCGCGAAGCTTCTGGAGGAAGTAAAAGCGGTTGCCGCGAAGATCGAAAAGGAGAGGGAGCAGGATCGGATGCTGGAGCAGTACCGGAAGGAGATGAGAGAGAATCTTCTTCTGGAGCGGCAGAAGCTCTGGAACGCCCTGATCGCGAACGAGCTGTCGACGGCAGAGCTTTTCGAAAGCGGACGGAAGCTTGGTCTGGACTTTACTGCGCCCGCATATCAGGTGCTTCTGTTCAAGCTGATGCCGGGGGAGGATCCGGTCGGCAGTCTGCGTGAACCGCCCCAGACGGCGGTGCGCGGCATCGCAGCCGGGCAGGAAGACACCGATACCCCGCGCGCCCTGATCGCGGTATCTGACCGGATCGTGGAGCTCTCGGAGAGCTGGGAGCAGGTGCTGAGTTTCGACCGGAGCCCGGAGGGCTGGATCTTTCTGATCAAGGGAGAGACGGAATTTGACGTAGAAGCGCGCCTTGCGCAGTGCGTGGAGCAGCTGCAGACTCTGGCTGCGGAGTATCCGGAGATCGAATATTTCGGAGGGATCGGAATGGCGGTTCAACGTTTCCGGGATATTCGAACCTCTTATCAGGAGGCCGGAAAGGCTTTCGCCGGCCGTTTCTTCACCGAGCCGAACCAGGTGATTCGCTCGGAGGATGTCGCCAGGCTGCACCAGAGCGGCGGCGAAAGGATCGATCTGAGCGGTATGCGTTCCCGCCGGGACGAGCGCGAGCGGGTGGATCGTTTCCTGAAAAACGGTACGCTTGAAGAGGTGGACAATTTCCTGGAGGAGTATTTCATCGGCGTCGGAGAGCAGAATCTCCAATCGATGCTGTACCGCCAGTATGTGGTGATGGATCTGTATTTTTCGGTGGCCGATTTCCTCGGAAATCTGGAGATGGGGACAGAGGAGCTTCCCCCTGCGTGCAGGGATATCAATGAGATCGTGGCGGATTCCACCTCGGTGCAGGAGACAAAGCGGCGGATCGGCGGACTTTTCACAGAGGCCATGAAGCTGCGTGACAGCAGCTCCATGAAGCGCTGCAGCGCGGTGCTCGAGGAGGCGCGGGCCTTCATCCGGGAGAATTATCAGCGCGAGGATATGTCGCTGAATACCGTGGCTTCGCAGGTGAACATCAGCCCGAGTTATTTCAGCGCGATCTTCAGCGCGCAGACCGGGCAGACCTTTGTGGAGTACCTGACGTCTGTGCGCCTAGAGAAGGCGAAGGAGCTGCTGATGTGCACGAGCATGCGGACCGCCGAGATCGGCTACGAGGTGGGCTACAAGGATTCGCATTACTTCAGTTACATATTCCGGAAGGTCGTCGGCTGCAGCCCGACAGAGTACAAGAACCGGCGCACGGACGGCGCGAAGGGCAGCCAGTCCTGAGGCAGGCTGACGCAGGCCTGCCGCTAAAATCAGGTCAAACGATGAGATAAATCTGAAAAGAGACGGGGCATGAACCAGCTTATGGCTAAGTAGATGTAATCAAGAGAAGAAAGGAAAAGCACAATCCAGACGGAACCGGCGGTTGTATCAA
>CANQIW010000010.1 GCA_947624055.1 uncultured Lachnospiraceae bacterium | reverse complement strand
CGCAGAAAAGGAAGGATCCAGACAGACGCTCCCGGCTCCGGGACATAAATTTCAAAAACGGGAGATTCCTGCCACCTGCACGACGGGCGGCAGTTCGTGGGAGGAATGTGAGGTCTGCGGCGCAGAAAAGGAAAAATCCAGACAGACGCTCCCGGCTCCGGGACATAAATTTCAAAAACAGGAGATTCCTTCCACCTGCACGACAGACGGCAGTTCGTGGGAGGAATGTGAGGTCTGCGGCGCAGAAAAGGAAGAATCCAGACAGACGCTCCCGGCTCCGGGACATAAATATGGAGCATTTACAATCACCCGTGAGGCAACTATTTTTGCGGACGGCCTGAGAAGCCGTACCTGCTCTGTATGCGGCGATGTACAAAGCGAAACAATTCCGAAACTGAACGGTACGATACAGTTGGCGGAAACCAGCATGCCGATTCAGATTACAGAAAAGGTTTCCGTTCAATCGCTGGTAACCGGACTTCAGGAAAACGATTATGTAGCATCCTGGCAGTCAGATAATCCGGAAATTGCCACAATCTCCAAGGACGGCACAATCCTTGCAAAGAAAAACGGAATCGTGAATATTTCCGTCACCACCAAAAGCGGGGCGACTGCGACAATGGCCGTCCAGGTGCAAAAGGATCCTGTCGTGACAGAAGCCATTACCGGTCTGAAAAGGCGTATGTCGCTGGCGGTCGGAGAAAAGCTCAGACTGCAGCCGGTTCTCACACCAGTCAGCAGTCAGCAGCAAATAACTTACAAAAGCTCAAATACAAAAGTTGCAAAGGTATCCTCAAAAGGTGTTGTCAGCGGCCTGAAAAAGGGAACCGCAAAGATCACGGTAAGCTCCGGCAGCCAGGAATTCGTCATCAAGCTGACGGTCACTGCGCCGGTAACCCAAAAAATCGAAAACGTTCCCTCGAAAAAAACGCTTCGAAAAGGAAAAACCTTCCGCCTGAAACCCCGGCTCGCACTGGCAGACAGCAGCCTGAAGTTCAGCTTCAAATCGTCCAACAAAAAAGTAGCCTCCGTAAACGCAAAAGGCAAGATAAAAGCCAGACGAAAGGGCATCGCCAAAATCACGGTGTACGCCGGCAAGCTGAAAACAGTATGCAGGGTTACCGTCAAATAAGGCGGCTCCCATTTGAAGCGAAGGGAATTCATTTCAATAGAGCAGTCCATACAGACAAAGAGTTCGTCTGGCCTTTCAATGCCGGACGAACTCTTTCTTTTAATCACAAACTTCGCAACAACGAATCTAAGCGAATCTACGAAACCTCTCTCTTAAACAGCTTCTTATATGCGGCGCGTTTTTTCTTCGGAACACGGATCACTGCCTTCTGATGGATTCCTTTGATTGCCGCGTTTTTCACCTGCTTCAGCACCGCGCTTCTGACCTTAATCAGCTTCAGATTCCTGCAGCCGTAAAATGCCTGATTGCCGATCGAAACGACATATTTTCCGATTGTGATCCTTTTCAGATAACGATTGTTTCGGAACGCTCCCGCCGCGATCGACGTCACCTTATACGTATGGCCGCCCGCTTTGACCGTCGCGGCTGCCTTAAAGGCCGCTTTCTTTTTCTTCACAGGCCGATACAACTCCGCAGTACACGCTGTCGGACTGCTCGCCGTAATTCGATAACACAATCCGCCGCTCTTTATCAGCGTGCCGACCAGTGGATAGTCAACCGTCCCACCCTGTCCGGGAGAACTGCCCTGCGTCTGATTCTTGCCTGAGCCTAGGTCTGTTCCTCCAGTATTGCCCGGATTCGGACTGCCAGCCACTGTCTCGCCGTAACTGCCTGTGCTGCTGCCCGCGCCACCAGTACTTTCTCCTGCGCCTGAACCACTGCCGCCGTCTCCGCCACTGCCTGTCCCGCCTGCGGTTCCGCCGCCGACACTTTCTCCTGCACCTGACCCGCTGTCGCCTGCGCTGCTTCCTGTGCCGCCTCCTGCTGTCCCGCCGCCGGTACTTCCTCCGGCGCCTGAATCACCCCCGCCGCCTGCGCCATTACTTCCACCGCCGGCTGTATCGCCGCCATTACCTGTATCACTGCCGGAATCTTCACCCTCCGAATCATAGAACTCGACAATCACTGTGTACCTTCTCTTTGTCTTCCCATCCGGCGCAGTCAACTCATAGATAATGGGCTGCCCGAAATCAAGTTCCGACATAGCAGTATATCCCATCGGCACAGTCACCCCTATCCCGGCACCATAATCGACATTGATTTTCAACGCTGATACATCCGTTCCATCGGGGACTCTCAGCACTACCATATCATTCGTATTGTCAATGATACCTATAACATCCCTCGTCAACCCAACATCCCTGTTCCACGCCAAAGGAATATTAAACATATACAGCTCCACGTAATCAGACAAATGCACCTGCACCGTAATCTCCGGTGTAATCGTTTGCCCTGTCTCCGTATCTTTGATGCGATACTGAGACACATATGAACCTTCCGGATCCATCGCCGTCCCGTCATACAGGAAGCTGGAAATCCACCATTGTACGCTTATCCCGCTCGGAAGGTTTTCATGCAATTTTTCTACCGTGTAATTACCGCTTCCCCCGGAGACAAGAATACTGCTGCTGTTTATTTGAACCCCACGCACTACATACAATACTGTCTTTTCTACCTGAAGTCTCGGCTTAACCGTCAGGGTCGCAACTGATTTTGCCACTGCCTCAGAATTATTTGGCATATTTTCGGTTGCACAGATGTAGATAGCTGCCCCGTCGTCGGCAGATGTCAGCACCTGATCCGCCGCTATCGCTGTGTAAATGCTTCCCGCCTTTTTCGCCACGCGGATTCCATACCTTCCGAATTCATCTGCGCCAAACAGCGGCGTCACATCTCCGTTATTGTAAGTAATACTTACGCGCAGCCCGGATAGATCGAGATTCTGCCCCTCACCATATAACATTTTGGATGGTCTGCTCGCTACCGTCAATGACATCGGCTTCTTTCCTTCTACTGTAACCGGAATCTCTGCAGAAGCATCGAAATAGGAAATAATTACGCTCTTATCATTCTCCGTCAGAGGTTTTCTCTCGTAATCATAGCCGCTGTATATCAGATGATTCCCATTGCCGTCAATCGTCGCAATGAAATACAGGCCGGATGGATCAAAATACTGCCCTGCACTGTAAGTCTTTTTCACTCTCTCCAGCACGGAATCAGGAAGTACGAAACTCGTGATTTTTCCTGGTTTCTTTACATTGACCGCAAATGTCGTCGTCTTCCCGAGATAGCTTACCTGTACTGTCTTCACTCCGGCGGTCGAACTGTCGAACCCGCTGACCATATCCTGCGTGATCTCCGCGCCGGTCCTTCCATTGATCGTCAGGCTGCCCCACCTATATATCTGCTCTCCCACATAACACTCTGTCGGGGTATTGGTCGCACCGAGCTCCTGAATATCTGAGGATCCGAGCCTTTCCGGCCCGTCATCTCCCATTTTCCATTCGCTGTCGAAATCCCAGCTACCGTAGGATTCCTGCTTTCCGATCTGATCTTCTGTCAGGAGAATTCCGTCCTCTGAAAGAACGCCCTGCGGAGAACCGATCGCCGGGATACTTCCCTGTTTCGCATGGCAGCTGACAATGCAGTTCCCCAGCCCCTTATTCACAACAGAGGAATCCGCCAGAGCGCACAGCTGCCCGGTCACAGGCAAACCGCCCGTCGCTTCTATCACACCCGTATGAATGCAGCTGTTCATGACGCCGCCCATCCCCATGCTGCTAAGTTTTCCGGCGATTCCGCCCACGTATACATCGCAGTCGCCGTTCTCCTGAACGACATGAATCTCACCCCGGCTGCTGCAGCTCTTCACAATGCCGGTCTGTATCCCGTCAATTCCGCCCGTCCAGCTCTGCATTGCCGGCAAACGCAGCGTAAGCCGCACACGGTTCGTACATCCCCGGATCGTACCCGCTACCTCATTTTCCCCGGCAAACACGCCAAACACGGGATACATGTAGCTGGTCTGTCCCCGCAGCATCCGCACATTGACCGTTCCCATCGCCGTGCAGTCCTTGATCAGGCCGGAATTCACCTGCGCAAAAACGCCCTGTGTCCCGGTAAGCTCATCCGCGAACGCCGCTTCAACCGTCAGATTTTGAATCGTCCCGCTGTTCTTTCCGATCAGCGGCCTGGTAAGACCGCAAATCCTGTGTCCGTTTCCATCCAGAACTCCGGAAAAATAAGTGGGCGTCAGGTTCATCTGTCCATTCGCTGCTATGTCCTGCGTCAGCTTGTAATACGCCCCGGGCTTATTGCCGATCAGTGCAAGGTCATTGAAATCGGAAATCTCATAAGGATTTTCCCTGCTGCCGTCCCCGCCTTCCGGCACAGGAACATTTCTGCCGCCGCTCACTACCATATATCGAATACTGCTTCCGCCGTCACCCGGCACCGTGAACGCACCGTTTTCCAGCCTGACCATGATCGCCGCCGTCGGCGCCAGAGAATGCGCCTGCCCGCTCTCTCCCATGTACAGAGGATAGTTATTCACTTTCTGACGCACGATGCTGTCACCTTCAAACCCGTACACGCCACTCGACTCCTGCGCGAGGATCGCCGTGTAAAACTGTGTCAGCAGATCGCCAAAGCTGACGCTGTGCCCCGTCTGTGCAAGCACTCTCTCCAGATAAGTATCCGGGCGGCACGCAGCGCTCACCTTGTAAAAATTGGGAAACAGCTGCATCGGCTTGTAGCCTCCCGCCGCCTGCGCGATCAGGTAGCGCACAAACAGGTACGGCATGCCGTAATCCTGCGCCGTGCTGTTGCGATAGTTTTTGTAAAACAAAGGCGAACCGTTGCGGATATCCGCATTGCCGGCGATGCTGTCCATCCAGCCGTTATTGTCCGTGCCGCCCCAGAGATAGTCCATCACCGCCACGGAGATTCCTTCGTTCAGCCAGGTATACGGCTGTGTCGTGTCGCTCTCTGCCATCAGGCGGAACAGCGCGTGCTGCCCTTCGTGAACCAGCAGACCGTTGCGCGAACCCATCGAACCATACTCGTAGGATGCTGCCTCCGGCGTGTTGATATGGATCGCTGTGAGCTCGCTGTTATATTTATAAACACCGCTTGCATTCGAGATCGTCTCCAGCATAATGGACAGCTTGCTCCAGGGAAGACTTCCTCCCGCCAGATCCTTCAACAGCTCATACGGTCGTCCCCCGTAAGTCTGCATCATATCGCCCGCGATCTTGTCCGTCTTATCCTGCTTATCATAGCCTTCCTTCAGCGCCTTCTCCATCCAGACATAACAATACTCATTCTCTCCGATGCAGACATATGTCCTCATACCGTTATATGGCGAGGAAATGCTCTTTTCTGTGCCCACGCTGTATGTTCCCTCAGAAACGATCCGTGCCACAGGGTATGACTCGCCCGTCTGCACGTCCTGTCCCACCGAATCCTTGACAACCGACGCGCGGGCCGCACTCACCCCATTTCCCGACGTATCAAAGACGAGCGTGCCTGTGCTCTGCATGTCGGTCGTGCTCGTGTTGACAATGACCGCGTAATCGCCGGACAGAGTCTCTCCCGGCTTGCCCTCTTTCACGGCGGCAGACACGGAAAGCGCGCCTGCGCCAAACAACAGACACAAAATCCCTGCTCCGATGATTTGTTTCAACCGTTTCCCGCTGTTCACGCCGGCTCCGCCGGCCAACCGTCCAGACACGCAAATCCGTCTTTTCATGTCATGCAAGCTCCTTTGCAAGCAATGGAATTGAATCATAATATACCAATTTTATTTTATAGGAAAGCAGGAAAACTGTCAACGAATATGCTTCCCCTGAAAGCTTTCAGCAGTTTAAATCGCAACTATTTTCAGTTGCATTTTTAAGCGATACAGAGTATACTGACTGCCAGAAATTCTGGCAAAATCTCCGTCAGCACTGACACATTAAAATAATATTCTGCAATGAATCTTTAAAATATATCGAAGGAGGAGCCGCAGAACATGAGAGCATACGAGAGACTTTTAAATTATGTGAAAATCCATACCACAAGCGATGAGGAAAGCACATCGTCGCCCACGACTCACCGGCAGTTCGACCTGGCGGAGCTTCTGGTGCAGGAAATGAAAGAGCTTGGCATCGCGGACGCGCGCGTAGCGGAGAACTGCTATGTCTACGGCTCGATTCCGGCGACGCCGGGCTGTGAGGACAGACCGGCGCTCGGCTTTCTCGCGCACATGGATACTGCGCCGGACTTCCGCGGCGAGAACGTCCGCCCGCAGGTTTACGAGAATTACGATGGGGAAGCAGTCGCGCTCGGGCAGAGCGGCCGCGTCCTGTCTCCGGAGACCTTTCCGCATCTCGCGCATCTGAAAGGGCGTACCCTGATCACCACAGACGGCACGACATTGCTCGGAGCGGACGACAAGGCCGGCATCGCGGAGATCATGACGCTCGCACAGCACCTGATTGAAGAAAAGATCCCGCATGGAAGGATCTGCATCGGCTTCACCCCTGACGAAGAAGTAGGCAGCGGAGCCGAGGGGCTCGATCTCCCTGCGTTCGGCGCAAAATATGCCTATACGGTGGACGGCGGAACGGAAAACGAAATTGTCTACGAGAATTTCAACGCGGCCGCCGCGGACTTCGACGTGAACGGCTTCAACATCCACCCGGGCGACGCGAAGGACAAAATGATCAACGCCTCGCTGGTCGCCATAGAGATCAACAGCATGCTTCCGTCCGCCGAGCGTCCGGAACACACCGAGCGCTACGAGGGTTTCTATCACCTGACCTCCATGGAAGGTACGGTCGAACACGCGCATCTGTCTTACATCGTGCGCGACCACAGCAGCGCCCACTTCGACAGCCGGCTGGAGACTCTGCGTCTTATCGAGAAGACAGTCAACGAGAAATACGGCTCCGGCACGGTCACGCTGACGCTGCAGGAGCAGTACCGCAATATGGAGGAAAAAGTCCGACCCTGCATACACCTGATCGACAACGCAAAAGACTCCATCCGATCGCTCGGAATGGAGCCCGACGTCTCACCGATCCGCGGCGGCACGGACGGCGCGCGGCTTTCATTCCGCGGCCTGCCCTGCCCGAACCTCGGCACCGGCGGCTATGCGTTCCACGGCCCGTACGAGCACATCACCGCCGAGGGCATGGACGCCGTCGTGAAAGTGCTGCTCGGGATTGTCGCGCGGTACGCAAAATAGAATTTGTTCATATGTAGATCTGTGACGGCACAGGACATGTCAGTCGACTTTTCATAAAGTAAATGTCCATGCTTTCAGATCACTGTCGGATCTGCCGCGCAAACTCCTCAACAGAAGACGCGGATGCCGCCAGCTTCAGGTATCCGTGCAGCACGCCGCTGTCCTTTTCAGAAAACAGATATTCCCGCAGATCCTCCGGCACTTCACCCGGAAGTCCTTCCAGAAGGATAATTATATCCTCTACTTTCCCTTCTGCCCTTCCAGCCTCGCGCTGTTCCTGAAGCATTTCCTCAAATATCACAAACCTCGCCTCCCATTCCCGGCTCGCCTTCACCCGGCGCACCGCGGCCTGCAGCTGCCGCACATAGCCGTCCTCCGATTCTTTCGTGCTTTCCTGCAGACTCAATCCCACAAACTTCAGGAAACTGACCAGCTCTGCCGGCACCTCATCCGGGTTCTCCCCGCAGGTGCTCAGAAACATCGTCGTCAGGCCATCCCGGAGTATAAAATCCTGTTCCTCCAGACACACATTGCGGAACGTATAGCGGTACTTCCCACAGTCAAACGGATCAAAGTCACAGATGAAGATCACGCATGCATCCGGCAGGTTCCCATAACCGCCTCCCCTGACCAGCAGTTCCATGTCAATCTGGCTGTGATAATACCGCGCCCTGCGCTCCAGCGCCGGTTTCGGAACCACCTGCATCTCGACGTTAAATCGAGTGTGATTCTCGTCGCTCGCTTCAACGTCCAGACGCACGCCCTTATACTCCGGATGGTATACCAGGCTTTTCTCGATGCTGACATCCAGTTTCCCAATCGAAATCCCAAGAGCCATCTCAAGAAAAGGCCTGCAGTTCTCGGGTTCGCACATCACTGCGCCGAACATGAAGTTGTCCTTCAGTGTCAGCGCATCCAGTTTACTTTTGTTGTTTTCCTCCATTCACTATCCTCCACTTTGAGCAGAGGAATCCCATGCGCTTATTATAGAACAAGTGGCGGAATATTACAAGAGAAAGTGTGGAAATTAAGCGAAACTTTCTTCATTCGTACCTCAGCGCATTGATCGGCTTGAGCTTCGCGGCCTTGTTCGCCGGATAGATGCCAAATACGAGGCCGACCATGATCGAGAAGCCGAGCGCCATCGCCGCGACGCCCGCCGTGATCCCGAAATGATAGTCCGGGTACAGCGTGTTGAGCGTCGTCAGGACGCCCTGGCTGATCAGCATCCCGATCAGTCCCCCGATCAGGGAAATGATCACAGACTCTATCATGAACTGCACGACAATGTCGGACTTGAGCGCGCCGATCGCCTTGCGGATGCCGATCTCGCGCGTGCGCTCCGTCACCGACACGAGCATGATGTTCATGATCCCGATGCCGCCGACGAGCAGCGAAATGCCCGCAATCGCGCCGAGCAACAGCTCGAGCGCCGCCATGACGTCGTTCACCGCGTCCATCACATCGGTCAGGTTGACGATGCTGTAGCTGTCGTCGTCACCGTATTTTTCCCTCAACGCACGGTCGAGCGTATCCTCGGCCTCTTTCGTCGTCGCGCCTTCTTCTGTCGCCACATAGAAATTGCTGACGCTGACGTTCGAGAGCAGCCGCTGCGCGTTCGTGAACGGCAGGAACACCGCCGAATTCACACTGCCGAACATCGTCTCCTGCGCCTCTTCAAGCACACCGACGATCCGGTAGTCCCGGCCGGAGAGCCGGATCGTCTGATCCAGAATATCCGTATTCCCGAACAGATCCCTCGCCACCGAATGTCCGACAATACACACCGCGAGCCTCTGCTCATTGTCCAGCTCCGTGATGACACGGCCGGACTCAAGATCCAGCCCCTGCACCGCGTCGTAGGATTCCGTGATCCCGCTGATCGACACGTCCGTCGACTTGCCCGCCGCCTTCGCGGTGCCGCTGCCTGACAGCGTCGGGGACACGTACGCGATTCCTTCCTCCCCGGCAAGCGCCTCCACCTCGCCGAGAGTCAGCCGCTTGGAGCGGTCTGTGATCGACACGACCAGCTGGTCACCGCCGAGCTCGTCGAGCGATTCCGTCACCGTGTTTGTCGCGCCCTGCACGAGAGAGATCAGCAAAGTCACCGCCATCACGCCGATGATGATGCCGAGCATCGTCAGAAAGGAGCGCAGTTTATTCGAAAGTACCGCCGAGAACGCCATCTTCCCTGCCTGTGAGAGTTTCATGCCTGACCGCCTCCTTTCCCGCCGTCCGGCACACCGGTTCTGCTGTTGTCCGGCGCGACAGTCCTGCTGTTGTCCGATGCGCTCCTGACGTCGTAGACCAGCACGTTTCCGCTGTCTGAGACGATCCTGCCGTCCAGCAGACGCACACGCCGCGGAGCCGCCGCCGCAATCTCGTTGTCATGCGTGATCAGCACCAGCGTATTGCCCTGCGCGTGCAGCTCCTTCAGCAGCTGCATGATGTCGTCTGTCGAGCGGGAGTCCAGATTCCCTGTCGGCTCGTCGGCAAGGATCAGCGACGGCCGCGTCACCAGGGCGCGGGCCACCGCCACGCGCTGCTGCTGTCCGCCTGAGAGCTGGTTCGGCCTGTGGTGTACGCGGTTCCCCAGCGACACCTTTTCAAGCGCCTCGAGTACACGCGTCCTCCGCTCCGAGCCCGGCACGCCCTGATAGATCAGCGGCAGCTCCACGTTCTCGTAGGCCGTCAGCTTCGGCAGCAGGTTAAACTGCTGGAAGATGAAGCCGATCTTCCGGTTGCGCAGGATACTCTGCTGCTTCTCGCTTAAGTCGGACACCTCCTGCCCGTCGATCTTATAAGTCCCCTCATCTGCCGTGTCGAGACAGCCGATGATATTCATCAGCGTGGACTTGCCGCTCCCGGACGCCCCGATGATCGCGACAAACTCCCTGTCCTGAATCGTAAGGCTGACCCCGTCAAGCGCGTGAACCTCCTCCTCGCCGAGCTGATAGATCTTCCGGATGTCGCGAAGCTCAATCATTCTGCCCTTCACCTCCCGCGAACTGAGCCCTGCTCTGCTTCATCATATCCATCATGATCTCCAGATCGGACTTGCCCAGCACCGCGATCTGATCGCCCTCGGAGAGCCCCTCAACCACCTCGGCCTGCGTGTTGTTGACCAGTCCAAGCGTCACGGGAACAACCTCCTGCTCCTCACCGCGGACCACCGTCACACAGCGCTCACCGTCGACTGTCTGTACCGCGTCGACCGGTATCAAAAGCACGTCGTCCTTCTCATCGATCACAATCGTGGCGGTCGCGCTCATCGCCGTGCGCAGCTTTTCAATCCCCGGCACAGAGATCGTCACGGTATATTTCGTCACACCTCCGACGTTCTCGCCGAGCGCGGAGATCTTCTCAACCTTTCCCTCATATTCCTCATCGTCGAACGCGTCGAACACCACCTTCGCGGTCTGCCCTTCGCGGACGCCCGGGATATCCAGTTCGTCGATCGCCGTCTTCAGCCAGAAGCGGTCGGTGGAGATCAGCTTATACATCTGTGTATCTTCCGCGGTCACGCTGCCATCCTGCAGCATTAGCTCCGATACGATCCCGCTCCCCTCCGCGCGGATCTCCGGAGACTTCTCCAGCTCGCGCAGCTCCTGCAGTTTCCGCATCAGCTCATCCCGATTCTCCAGCAGCGCCAGATAATCCCCGTTGTAGCTGTAATATCTCCTCGTCAGCAGCGTAGAGCCGGAGTCCACCCACTCGCCAACCTCGACGTTAATCTCATCAGCGATCCCATAGGCGCTGTCCACAAGATAGGGATGATTCGATTTCAGATACCCTGTGCCGAGCACATTCTCGTCCTCATCTGTCACGGTCGCCTCCGTGTCCACCAGATAGTCGGAATCATCCGGAATCGTCACCGTGCAGACGTCGTCCTGCTCAGACAGAACCGTCCCCTCCTCCTCATAGCTCAGGAAAGAGACCGTCACGAGATCCCCCAGCTTCAAGGGGCTTGACGGGGTAAATTCCAGCTTCAGCTTTTCGTCCGCAGACAGCTCCATAATGCCGCCGTGCTCCGCGACTACATCGGTCAGCACGTCGTCCTCCTTCGCGAAGATGCGCTTCACCCGTCCGGAGATCGGAGACGTCAGCGACGAGGAACCAGAGCGGTCCGTCGCTCCGATCGCCGTGTTCAGCTCGGAAAGATTGTTCTCCAGAAGCGAGATCTGCTCCTTCACCGAGTCCTCGTCGACCGTCGCCAGGACGTCACCCTCCTGCACCACGTCTCCGTTCTCCGCCTTGACGCTGTCGATCTTCAGCGTATACTCCGCCTGAACCGGCCGCTCATCCGCCGCCTCGATCGATCCGCTGCCCTCCGTCGTGATGCGGATCGTGCCGCGCGCCGCTTCCTCGATCCTCATATTCTCCGGCAGGCGGTTCTGTGTGTCCTCCTTCTTCGAGCGCAGATAAAGGCCGGCTCCGACTGCCGCCAGCAGCAGCACGAGAACCAGCCACCCGATCTTCCATCTCTTCTTTTTCTTTTTCATAGTATACCTCCGTGTCAGCTCGGACAGTCGTTATCCGAAGATCTGCATGCAGGAGCCTGTCGCGGCCCGGCATGTATTTCACGACAATCCCTTGGCTCTGCCACTTAGTATACTACACTATTTCTAAAAAGAGTATTAAAAATTAATTTTACTCTTGTTTTATTCGTCCACATCCAGCTCTTCCACCGGCTTCCAGGCCTGGCCGAAATTGATATCCTTGAAAAGGGCCGACAGACCCGTGATCTGCTTCAGCCGCAGGATCTCGTCGCGATCCATCCCAAGGTGCTTCGAGATCCACGCGTCTGAGCGGCCGAACTCATGGAGCTCCTTGACGATGTTGCTCATAAGATCCACATCATGACTGCCGCGGGCGCGATTGTGACGGATCGTGCTCGCCATCCGCTGGTCGAGCGGCTTGTCGATCACGGAGACCGGAAGCATGCCGCCCTCCCTGTCGTAAATGTCCTGATGCTCCAGCATGACCCGGTAGCGATGAAAACCGTCCACGATGATATAGTTGTCCTCTTCTTTGTCGTAATAGCACACGATCGGCATCGTATAACCGTCCGTCCGGATGCTGTCGTACAGCAGCTTCATCTCCGGCGGCGCTACCGCGTTCGGGTTGTATGTATTCGGTTTGATCTTCTCGATCGGTACCGCGATCACTCCATAAGCGGGACTTTTATGTTCCATAGTTCATATCCTCCACGCTCTTGTATTTTTCCCGGATCAGGTTGATGCGCTTCTGCTGCTCCCGCGTCATGCCAAAACCCATGAAACGGCAGATATGATCGTTCTTCAGGATACAGTAGCACATGCGTTTCCAGCTCGGGATGTCCCTGGTTGACTTGATGTCGTCCGTGTCGTCGGGGATCTTTTCAAGAAAGATCACGCGTGACTTTTTGTTCAGCGTATAATTCGAGACGCCGTTTCTCTGGATCTTGTAGCCGTGCTCCTCCAGCTCCCGGATCGCCTCCTCATCCAGCCCTCCGCCGGTCTTGTGCCAGAACTCGATCGAGGTATTGAATTTCTTCACATAATTGTTCCGAAGTCTGGTTGGCAGCGTATCCAGCAGAAACTGCGTGTAGGATTTCCAGGTATGTCCCTCCGGCAGCGTGATGTTGCGGTAGCCCATCGCCTTGGTCTTTGCATAAATGCACGCGAAATTTGCACCCTGCACGCGACCCACCAGCTTCACCCAGATCTGCGGATCGATCACGCGATACAGATTCAGCGCGTCCTTGGAATAGTCATTGAACGGCGACGCCACGCGCATCTGCGATACCTTGAGCCCGGCCATGTAATAGAGATCGTAGAGGCGGTTGTAATCATAGCCGAACAGGTAATTGGCATGCCAGATGTCCTCGGAGGTCCAGTCGTAGAGCGGGGAAGCGCACCAGACGTCCTTAAACTGCTTGCTGATCCAGCACTCGTCCTTATAGCCGTACTTCTTGTTCAGAAAACCACTGTATCTCTGCAGGGATTCGTCCGCGCGCATCCCCAGCAGGCAGACGGTCTTTCTGTTCCCGTGGGACAGCCGGTACCAGCGGCCAAACTGCTTCGCCAGATCCTCCTGATGCATCCGGTAGCGATAAGTCGTCATGGGATTGTTATCCAGATTGATCACGTATTCATGCTTCGGCATCTCCCGGACCCAGATCTCCTGTTTCCTGTCGTCCCAGGGATACCAGTACATCTCGTAGCTTCCGAGCGCCGTGCGCGTGGCCATCGGCAGGCAGACCCAGTAGAGCTCCGCTTCCTTGCGGATCCGCTCGAACGTCCGCTCCACATACTCCGTCGTCACCGTGTACTGCGCCTCAAAGTCCTGATGGAAAACGCCGATCACCTTCTCCGGATAATATTTCCTTCGATAATCCAGCACCATGTTCAGCAGCAGTCCGCTGTCCTTTCCCCCGGAAAAGGAGATATAAATATTGTCAAACTCATTGAAGATCAGCCGCATACGCTTCTCAAACGCTTCCAGCACATTCTCCTCCAGATATTCCCGCTTCACAGGCGCCACCTTCTCAATTTCCAAAATTTGGTAATTCCTGTCTTTTAATTTAGCACATAATGCGCATGAATTCAACAAATTGTGGCACAAAAAAAGGCAGCCACTCTTTTGTGACAGCCCTTTCCGCGTTTCTGTGCAATCATCCTATGAAATTATATCGGATCAAATAATGCCTCAGAGACCCTTTTCTTATTGAATTCTGTCTTATAGATCAGCCTTCCCCGAGAATCCTTTGAATCTCCTCCGGAGTCGGCATCACGCGCAGAGCGCCCTTCCTCGTCGTGATGATCGAGGCCGCGACATTGGCAAAGCTGAGCATTTCTTTCAAATTCTGCTCGGTAAGTCCGTCGAGACCATGCGCACAGATATAATGCAGCACACAGCCGCAGAAGGTATCCCCCGCGCCCGTCGTCTCAATCGTGTCCGGGCACAGACGCGCCGGCACCTCAACGATCGAATCTTCATAGTACGCACGGCTGCCGTCCTTCCCCATCGAGACAAGGATCAGACGGATCTGAGGATAACGTTCCCGAATCCACCTTACGCCCTGCGTGAAATCTTCCTCACCGGTCAGCCACTGGATCTCATTGTCCGAAATCTTCAGGACATCGCAAAATCCGAGACCGTACAGCACCTGCTCCTTCGCGTCATCAAGCGATTTCCAGAGCGGCGGACGCAGATTCGGGTCAAACGAGATCGTCGTCCCCGCCTCCTTCGCGACAGCAAGCGCCTTCTTCGTAGCCTTGCGGACGCCCTCGTGCGTCATCGACAGCGTGCCGAAATGGAAGATCTTCGAATCGCGGATCAGCTCCTGCGGCACCTCGTCTTCGGTCAGCATCATGTCGGCTCCCGGATTCCGGTAGAAGGAAAAGTCCCGGTCGCCGTCCGGAAATGTGTGCACCAACGCAAGCGTCGTGTGCACATCCTCATCCATATACAGGTACGAGGCATCGATCCCGACCTCCTCGACCGCCTCCTTCAGCTGCGTTCCGAAAAAGTCCTTCCCGACCTTTCCGATAAAAGCCGTCCGGTCGCCCAGCTTCCCGAGCATCGCGAGGACATTGCAAGGAGCTCCGCCCGGATTCGCCTCAAACAGAGGATTCCCCTGACCGCTCGTGCCGTTCTCCGTGAAATCGATCAACAGCTCGCCCAGCGCCGTCACGTCATATTTCTTCATAGTATCCTGTCCTTTCGTATACTGTCCGCTGTGCGCCGCATGAACTGCTTTCCCGCGGCCCCGACGGCAGATATAGCCTTATTCAGCCAGCCACTCTCTGTTCCTGATCCTGTCCTCGACCGCCGCGAACGCGCTCAGAAGCTTCTCATTGAAGGTACCGCACTCGCCGTTTCGGATCATCCTCACCGCGGTCTCATGGTCGAACGCCTTCTTATAGACGCGCTCCGATGTCAGCGCGTCGTAGACGTCCGCAACCGCAACCACCTGCGCGCCGATCGAGGTCTCGTCGCCCTTCAGGCCGTCCGGATATCCCCTTCCGTCCCAGCGCTCGTGGTGATGTCTCGCAATGTCATAGCTGTACTCATAGATCTCCGCGTCCATGATCTCCGGGATCGTCTGCAGGATCTCCCCGCCCTTGACGGTGTGCTGCTTCATGATCTCGAATTCCTCCGGCGTCAGGCGTCCGGGCTTGTTCAGGATGCCGTCCGGAATCGCGATCTTGCCGACGTCGTGGAGCACGGACGCCATCGCGATCTTCTCGATCTCCGCCTTCGGGAGCTGGTACTCCGGATATGTATTGCTCACCTGCGTCAGCAGAAGGTTCGTAAGCCCGGAAATGCGCTTGACGTGCTCGCCCGACTCGCAGTCGCGGAACTCGATGACCGTCGCCAGCGTCTCGATCACAGACTGGTTCATGCGGTTCAGCTTTTCCACCTGCTCGGCGACAATGCTCTCCAGCTCGTTCCTGTGCCGGTACAGCTCGATCACACGGTTGATACGGTTGCGCAGAAAGTGCGATTCGAAGGGCTTGGAAATAATATCGACCGCGCCGAGGTTGTAGCCCTCCATCAGCATCTCATTGCTGTTGGCCGCCGTGATCAGAAAGACCGGGATCGACTTGATCATGCCGCTCTTGTTCATCTCGCGCAGCACGCCCAGTCCGTTCATCTCCGGCATCAGCAGATCAAGCAGCATCGCCGAGATCTTCGTGTCCCCGTTCAGGACTTCGACCGCCTCCACGCCGTTCGACGCCTCGATAATGTGGTACTCGTCTTTGAAAGTCTCTGTAAGGATCGCGCGATTGACCTCGACATCGTCTACGATCAGTATTGTCATATCCGTCAAATTATCCGCACCCCTCTCTCACTCGCCGCGCTCAATACAGGCGATCACCTGCTCCTGAACGGAAAGCATCCCGTCGTAAACCGCCTTCGCCTCGTCCGCCTGACCCGCGCGCAGCAGATCCACAACCTTCGTGTATCCCTCGTAGAGCGGCGTGACAGAAAGATTTCCGGTAGCGCCCTTCAGCGCATGCGCACGCTCCTCGGCTTCCTTCAGTTCCCCGTTCGCAAACGCCCCCGCGACGTCCGTCTTCTTTATCATGTCCGGAAGCTTGCGCAGCATCCTCTCGTACAGAGCCGCATTCCCCATAAAGCGTTCCAGACCCTCGTCAACATTCGAGCCAAGCCCTCTCAATTCCTCTAATAATGCCATTTCGTCTCCATTCTGCCGTCGCGTCACGGCCGCAAAATTTTAGCAGCAATCATTCAAAAAAGCATCCCGGGACAACTGTCTGAACCGGTGCTGCTTTTCGAAAAATATACAGAGTTAGCATAACATTTCCAAAGTTTTATGTCAATGGATATCGGATGGTTTTCGGATGTGGTTTTCGGATGTTCCTTCATTTTTGCAAGACATTATGTAACATATTATTTTACCGTTCTCGCCTCATAAAACACCAGATATTTATCGCCAACCGGGGCTTTATTGGTGTCGCATGTCAGCGCATAACTCCATTCCAACAGCGCAGCCTCGCCCTGCAGCAGGCTGTCTCTGAAGATTCTTCTGACTTCCGGAACAAATCTGACCAATTGTTCCAGTTCATCCTCACATAAGAATTCCTGATTTCCGTGAATTTGAGTTTCCCCGCCTTCCTTCATAACGATCGTCACTTCACGATCCGAGTACGTCACCAGATTCCACAGATCATCCTTCACCGCCTCAACAACGACCGTGTCCCTGCGCACTTCCAGAGTACCGCTCTTTTTCGCTATAAAGTAGGGATAAAAAACAACAATTCCGTGATCTCTCATCCTGGAGAGCAATTGATCGGCAAATTTTTTGGACTCCTCCGCGTTTTTCCCGACAGATCTCGGCAGGTTCATATCATCTCCGCGATACACCGCGCTTCGGATCGTCCATAAATACCGATCGTCAAGCTCTTCCGAGCCGGTATATTGCCTCCACGGGATGGATGGCAGGTTCATTTCTCTCAGCTCAAAAAAACCCATTAGTTTATTCATTTAATATCCACCGTCAAACTTTCTTCCTGAAAATTTTTCATAGTTAAATATCGCATAGGATTCCATCATCCCGGCTATATAATCGCAGATCAGCCTTTTTTGATAAACGTCCGGATCCATGTCGCTCAGCTCTTCATATTGCCGCATCATTTCTTTCGCGCGGTACTCAGGCGGCAGGTACATTACATTATTGCTGTAGACGTCTACCAGACAATCGATAACCTCGTTTCCCTGCTGCTCATAGCGGTATACCTGATCGTTATGATTGATACACTGAAAAATAAGCTCTTTCAGGCCATTCGCCAGTTCCCCATATCGAAGGAAGTTCAATTCCTTCTCGTGCATGGTGCCTGTAATCTTTTTTGCCTCCTCAGAAACCTCAACCAGGCCTATATCGTTTAAGAACAGATTGATCAGGGAAGAAGTAAGCTCCTGACGGAACAGCTTCGAATACTGTGTCGAATCCAGCTTCCCAAGTCCAAACCCGGCTTTTTTCTTCGCTTCCTCGACCAGCTCATTTAACTTTAAATAGCAGTCGCTCTCTTTGAATTTCGCTTTATAATCGTGCAGCAGCTCATCGCATGTGAACGCCTTTATCCTGAGTCCGTCCTCCAAATCATGCGCTGCATAAGCAATCTCGTCGGCTATGTCGATGATCTGCACGTCAAGCGTCCTGATTTTTATCCCGTTTTCCTCGATCGCTTTCTGCAGCATTTGATAATCGTCATCATAAATAAATTTTTGGTTTGTCTTTCCCTCCTTATAAGCGGCCGGATTGAATTTATTGAAATATTTAACAACGCTCAGCATACCGCGATACGTTAGGTTAAGTCCCCGAAATTCCGGTCTTTTTTTCTCCAGGTTGGTTAATGTTCTCAGTGTCTGCGCATTTCCCTCAAACCCGCCAATCTCCGAAAAAATTTCGCACAATTTTCTCTCTCCGGAATGGCCGAAGGGCGGATTTCCGATATCATGCGCCAGTGAACCGGCTTCGACAATATAGACCTCTGAAAAATTATATTTTATTGCATTGGCAATGGAGCGGGATATCTGCGCGACCTCCAGGCTGTGCGTCAGCCGGTTTCTGAAAAACTGATCGTTCTTAATTCCTATCATCTGCATTTTCCCCTGAAGGCGGCGAAAAGACGAAGAGTACATGATTCTCGCGTAGTCCCTCTGAAAAGGCCCGTCCGGTCTGTACCTGGATTCCTCCTCGTATAAATACGTCTCCATATAATCCATATTGAGCGGCTCAAGATAATGTCTTCTTATCTTATCGGCCGACATCTCCAGCTGATTCTTGCATACGTTCGTATTGTTCATGAAGGCCTCCTGCGTATTTTTTGCTGTCGTCCGGCACCAATCCGGTACTGATACCTGAATTCTACACCCCTGCCCGCACTTATGCAACATAAAATGCAGGCGGGGACAGAAAAAAGCACCGCATCCGCGGTGCCCTTAAAGTAGCGGAAGGGAGACTTGAACTCTCGACACCACGGGTATGAACCGTGTGCTCTAGCCAGCTGAGCTATTCCGCCATATTCTGTTGTATGGGGCCTACAGGGCTCGAACCTGTGACCCTCTGCTTGTAAGGCAGATGCTCTCCCAGCTGAGCTAAGACCCCATAGAAAACGGGCTGTCGCGCAACCCGCTTTGCTATTATAATCCAAAGTATAATTAAAAGTCAAGCATTAATTTCCGGAAATTGCGCCGCCTGTCAGGAAATCCTGCGCACCTCCGCTTTGCGGCGGGCGAGCTCCTCCCTCCACTCGACCTTGTAGACCAGCCCGTGGATCACAACGCTCATCATCACACCGCATACCACATCGATCACCGAATGCTGATCCAACATGACCGTGGACGCGCAGATCAGAACCATGATCACGAAATGAACGGCAATCGTGAGTTTCCTGTGCTTCAGATTCTCCAGGCTGCAGATCGCCTGGAACACCATAACCGTGTTCATCACATGGATCGACGGACAGACATTCGTCGGCGTATCGATCGCGCGGAGCATGACGACCAGGTTGTAGAGAAATCCTGTCTCGTGCGGGTTCGACGCGAGGCGGAGATTCAGGCCTGTCGGGAAAATATAATAGATGATCAGGCAGATCGTCAATCCCGAGAAGATAAGCCTGCAGAGCCTCGAATAGTCCTCCCAGCCGCGATGTTTGAACCAGATGAACGCGCCCGCGATATACGGGAACCAGAATATATACGGTATGATGAATGCCTCGCAGAACGGGATCATCTCGTCCAGCCTGCAGTGCACAATGTACTTCGGCACCACAGTGGTCTCCAGATAATGGAACGCCGTCAGGTAAAACGCCATATACAGCAGCGCGACCATGTAAGGATACCGTTTAAACCAGTTTTTAATTGCTTCTGATCTCATGTTTCCCCTTCTCCCGATTCCGTGTCTGATGTCATTGTCTGTCTCACATATGTGCCGTTCAGCGGCGAAGCGGACGCATCATAATCCTCCTCACTCGACACTGTGATGTTCAAAACCCCTTCATTCATCTCAAACACCACGATGTGATGATCGTCGCCTCTGTATACCGCCGTAGCTCCGTCTATCTCCGCGACCGAGGCGATCCCCGAATTCGCAAAGGAGAAAGAAAAGCTCTTCGCATCGATCAGTGAAACCGTAACGCTCTCCCGATCGCTGACATATGTGCCCGACCAGATATCTTCCACAGCTGCCCCATCGGCGCTGCCCTCCTGTGACGCTCCGTCCTGGGCGTCCGGCGTCTCTGTCCGGGCAGGCGAAAGATCCGTCTCAGTCCCGGAGGCTGTCTCTCCCCCGGCCACGTCGGCCGGCGTCGGATCGTCCGCGGCGCCTGCCCCGGCGTCCGCGCCCTGATCCGAGAACAGATCCTGCTGACCCGCGGCACTGTCAGGATCCGCGGCATCCGCCGCGCCCGTGTTCCCGGAAAACTCCGTCCTGGCATCCTGCGCGATCTCCGCCTCCGAGGAAGTACATGCCGTCAGCAGAAAAACCCCCAACGACGCGAACGCTGCCAGAAACAATGCTCTGTATCTCATCCAGAAAACTCCTTCGGCTACCGCCATCAGACATATTTTCTTCTTAGTATTTCATCCGGTTTTACATTCTAACACCATTCTTTTCATTTGTCATGCTTTTTTAAAATTTTTAAGAAATTTCTTTGAAACCCGTCACAATCCTCCTCCCAGACCGTTACTTTGTACAGGTTCTCTATTGATGGAATTGCAGCAGACGCCGTTTCGCGACTTCGGGATTCGCCGAAAAATACAGGGAAAAGATCCGGCAGTCCACGATTTTCCAACTATACTCCCCGGCGTACGTAATATAACTGCTCCACCAATAGTCACCGAGCCGGCTGACATACCCCTTCTCGAGCGGAAGCCTGTGAATCTGCCGGCAGCGGGCCGCAATCTCCCCAAGGGAATCCAGCGCTTTCAGATCTTCGCTGCGAAGAAAGAGCTCCTTCGCCTCCGAATGCGACGGATCCGCGCGGTATCTCCTGAGGAATTCTCCGGCGGCCCGCAAAACACCCCTGCGGACCGATGAGATTCCGTTGGCCTCAATAACAAAATATGCACGGTCATCGGTAAGGCAGAACGCGTAGATAAGCCATTCCTCTTCTGTTTCAACAGAAGAAAGGATATCCAGAAATCTCTTCTTATCACGCTCATCAGCCAGAAGACACCGGTTACCCTCCAGTATCTGATAATATATTTTTCTCGCTCTTTGACAACAGACCATTTTTGACCGCCCCTTTCTCTGTCTGTCCCGACCGGTCGGAAAGTGTATGAGTTCTCTGCGGCAAAAATGGTAGCACTTCCACCTGATTTTTTCAATATTTAGCTGCAATAGGTGTCATTTTATCTTTAAAAATCGGTGGAGTACTTAATATTGTCTGATTATTTTCAAAATATGTCGAAAGAGCGTGAAGGAGCAACGCTATGTTGCGCCCTCTGTATCGCATCCTGCACGCGCAAAAAAGGCGTCCATTTCTATGAACGCCCTTCCTGATCCGCTGTGTTATCGCCCTCATCACCCGGCGCGCTGTCTGCCGCGCTGTCCGACCCCTCACCCGGGGAAGTGCTGTAGCTCATACCGAACGCCGCGCTGTACTCGTTGATCCGCTCAAGGATCCGCTGCGCTTCCGCGTCCTGTGCCGGCGTCGGCTGGTAATTGTTGTAGTATGCCTCCGAGGAAATGCTGCACGGAATGATCTCAATCCGATCGTCATCGAGCACACCGTCTCTCGTGACCGTAAAGGTCTGCCGGAAGATCATCGTGTCCATATCGGTCGGCGTGGTATTGCCCCCGAAACAGAAATTCCCGAGGCTGTAGACAATGTACGCCCCGTTGTATTTTTCAATCCCCTGCAGGACATGCGGATGGTGCCCGACCACAAGATTCGCTCCGCAGTCTACGGCTGTGTGAGCGAGCTCCTGCTGCGTGGCATCCGGCTGCGTTTCCTTTTCGTTTCCCCAGTGGAAGGCAACGATGATCAGCCTCGCGTCCTGTTCCTTCGCCTCCGCGATCGCATCGCGCAGATCCTGCTCGCTGTCCATGCCGTCGTCCAGCACGTATATGCCGATGAAAGCAGTCGGAATCCCATTGACATTCTTCACCGCGATTTCCGTGTCCTGACAGTAATCGATGCCGGCCTCTGTCAGATACTGTTTCGTGTCCGCAAGGCTCTGCTCCCCGTAATCACTGCTGTGATTGTTCGCAAGCGTGACCACATCGATCGACCCGTTTTTCAGGATCTGCGTATAAGACGGATCACCCTTGAACGCGTACTGCTTGTTCTCGCGCTGCGTCTCGGTCGTAAGCGTCCCCTCCAGGTTCGCAAAGGTCGCGTCATCCTCGCTCAGGAGATCGCTGACATTCTGGAAAAACCAGGAATGTCCGCGAACAATGTCAAACGCGTCAAAACTTGTTTCCGTATTGAAATTCGCGTCTGTCCCCAACGTACAGTCTCCGACCGCGCTGATCGTCACAGAGCGGCTCTCTCCGACCGTGACCCTGCACGACGCCTCTTTGACCTCGTCCGCGCTGACTGTGACGACCGTACTTCCTGTCCCCTGCGCGGTCACCTTGCCGGAGTTGTCTACTGTGACCACTTCGGGATTCGCGCTCGTATATTTCAGGTTGTTCAGAAGAGCGCCCTCAGGCTCCACCTGAGCATCCAGGTAAATCGTCTCCTCCGGGTACAACTCGGCCTCTTCCTGCGAAAGGGCAAGCGACTTCGCGTTCTCCATCGTCGTCACGAGAGGCTGGCAGCGGTTCCCGGCCGCGTCCTGCGCGTAAAAGTAATAAACGCTGTCCTCCTCAAAGGTGAGCGGCTCGCTGTAATCCAGATATTCCGGGACATTGGAAAACGCGTTGTCATGTACGACCGCATAGCGGATCTTCGCAATCTCGGATCGCGCGTCCCCGGCCGTCACCGTGATCTGATCCTGCTGCCTTGTCACGCTGATAACCGGCGGCTGCGCGTCGATCATCGGCACCTCGGCCTCCGCCTTCAGGGTTCCCTGCTCTGTGTCAACAGAGATCTCCAGAACGGGCTCGCTCACATTCGCCGTGAGCCTGCCCGACTCATCGAGCATGTAACTCGTGCCGTTCACGACCGCCTTCTCCACCTGTGTATTTTTTACACGGACAGTCAGCTCCACCGGATAAGAACGGCACCACTGCTCCGGCTCTTTTTCAACCAGAACCGTCAGACCCGCATCGGCCGTCACGCCCTCCGTCTTGCGTTTCTCTGATCCGGAAAGCAAAAAAGCGTGGACGATCAGAACAATCACAAGAACAGCCAGCAAAAGACCGGTTACGGCAAACAGCTTCTCTGCGGATGTCTTCTTTTCGGAGGTTCCCCGCCGGGGCATTCTCCTCCTGAAAACTTCCTTGTTGAAAAGTTTCCTCCCGGAGTTCTTCCTCTCCGGAGCTTTTTCATCAGAAGCCTTCTCTCCGGAAGCCTCTTCCCCGGAAACCTTTTCCTCCGAAATCTCCAGAGAGCTGTCCCGTCCGTCGCCCGGAATCAGTCTGCGCAGCAGACGGCCGATCGCGCGTACATCCTCCTGCTGCTCCTCCGGCGTACGCTCCTCCCCGGTAAGCTCCTCCGCGCCCTCATCCTCTGCGAGCAGCTCACGAAGCTCCTGCTCCTCTTTCTCGCGCAGGGACTCCTCCGGATCCTTGCCGCGCTGGACCGCCTTGACGATCTCGATCAATTGTTCAAAGTTGTCCGCTCGTACCCTTTGTTTACTCATCTGAACTGTGCAACTCCCGTTTCCGCCTGATCACTCTCCGGACCAAAGCCGCTTTTGCTCTGACTCAACCTGCTTATCTGAAGCACCTGGTTCTCGTTTCTGCCTGATTCTTCTCGCATCCGGTCTGCGCCGTGTCCGATCGGCTTTCGTTTCACGTCTTTATCGGAAATACGCGACGCCCGATTCAAAAATCTTCAGATCCTGCTCTCCGTAGATATTGACCGCCACCGAATCCCCGCGGCGCTCTGCGTGCGCCATCTTGCCGAGCACCCTGCCGTCCGGGCTCGTGATGCCCTCAATCGCGAAGTAGGAACCGTTGACGTTCCACATCTCATCGTCGATCCGGATCTCTCCGTCCGGGTCGCAGTACTGCGTCGCCACCTGGCCGTGCGCGAACAGGCGCATCAGCCATTCCTTGCTCGCCACGAAACGTCCTTCTCCGTGCGAGGCCGGGTTCGTGTAGACGCCGCCCGGCTGCGCGAGCGCAAGCCACGGAGACTTGTTGCTGACGACCTTCGTGTAGACCATCCTGGAAATGTGCCGGCCGATCGTGTTGAACGTCAGCGTCGGGGAATCCTCCGTCTGGCCGACGATCTCTCCGTGCGGCACCAGCCCGAGCTTGATCAGCGCCTGGAAGCCGTTGCAGATGCCGAGCACCAGCCCGTCCCGCTCGTTTAACAGCTTCATGACCGCCTCCTTCAGCTTCGCATTCTGGAACGCGGTCGCGAAGAATTTCGCGGAGCCGTCCGGCTCGTCGCCCGCCGAGAAGCCGCCCGGGAACATGATGATCTGCGCCTGGGAGATCGCCTTCTCGAAGGTCTCCACGGAATCGCGGATGTCCTGCGCGCTTAAGTTGCGGAAGACCTTGACGTCCACCTCCGCGCCCGCGCGCTCGAACGCCTTCTTGCTGTCGTACTCGCAGTTCGTGCCCGGGAACACCGGGATGAACACATGCGGCTTCGCCACCTTATGCTTACATACATGGACGTTCGGCGTCACGTAACAGCCGTTCTCCTTGTGGACGATCGTCCCGTCCTCTTCCCTTCCGGCGAAGAAATACGCCCGCGGACCGCTCGTCGGGTTGCCGTCGATGTCGAGTCCGCCGCCGATCGTCGGGATACCGGAGTCCGTCTTGAACACACGCTCCAGCGTGCCCGTCCACGCCTGCAGCGCCTCGTCGATCGGGATCTTCACATCCCTGTATTCAAATGTGCCATTGTTTACCACCTCGCCAACCACCGTGTATGTGATCGCAAGATTTCCGACCGCCCCATCCGGCACCTCGGCCACAATATCGCCGAAGCCCGCCGTGAACAGATCACGCTCATCAATGTTGTGCTCGATCTTAAAGCCGAGCCCGTTGCCGAACGCCATCTTCGAGAGCGCCGCCGCGAGCCCCTTGCCGTCGAGCGCATAGGCCGAAATAATGCGCCCTGCTTTGACATCCTCGTGGAACTTCGCGTACTGCTCCATGATCTCTCCATAGACCGGGAGATCGTATTCGTCCTTTTCAAAGTGCAGGAGCACGAGTTTGCTGCCCGCCTTTTTGAGCTCCGGCGTGATGATCGTCTTGTCGCTCGCCACGTCCACCGCGAACGACACAAGCGTCGGCGGCACGTCGATCTCGTTGAACGAGCCGGACATGCTGTCCTTGCCGCCGATCGACGGCAGACCAAAACCGAGCTGCGCCGAGTACGCGCCCAAAAGCGCCGCAAACGGCTGGCTCCAGCGCTTCGGATCCTCAGTCATCCTGCGGAAATATTCCTGGAAGGTGAAGCGGATCCTGCTGTAATCTCCTCCGTTCGCCACGATCCTCGCGACCGACTCGAGCACTGCGTAGACCGCGCCGTGATACGGGCTCCAGCTCGACAGATACGGATCGAAGCCGTAGGCCATCATCGTCACCGTGTCCGTCCTGCCCTCAAGTACCGGAAGCTTCGCGACCATCGCCTGCGTCTCGGTGAACTGATATTTTCCGCCGTACGGCATGAATACCGATCCCGCCCCGATCGATCCATCGAACATCTCCACAAGCCCCTTCTGCGAGCAGCAGTTCAGATCGGCGAGCGTCTCCAGCCACTTCGCGCGGACGTCCGCCACTTCATTTCTCACAAAATATTTCTCCGTCTCGGAGGGCATATCCACCGCGACGCTCGTCTCCTGGTGCGCGCCGTTCGTGTCGAGGAACGCGCGGGAGATATTGACGATCTCCCTGCCTCTCCACCTGAGGACGAGCCTCGGGCTCTCCGTCACGACGGCCACCTCGACCGATTCCAGATTCTCCTCGGCCGCATAGTCCATGAATTCCTTTACATCCTTCGGGTCGACCACGACCGCCATGCGCTCCTGTGACTCGGAGATCGCGAGCTCCGTGCCGTCCAACCCCGCGTATTTCTTCGGAACCTTGTCCAGATTGATCTCCAGTCCCGGCGCGAGCTCTCCGATCGCCACAGAGACGCCGCCTGCGCCGAAATCGTTGCACTTCTTGATCAGTCTGCTGACCTCCGGGCGGCGGAACAGCCTCTGCAGCTTGCGCTCCGTCGGCGCGTTGCCCTTCTGCACCTCCGCGCCGCAGACCTCGATGGAGGCCTCCGTGTGCACCTTCGAGGAGCCGGTCGCCCCGCCGATGCCGTCGCGGCCCGTCCTGCCTCCTAATAGGATGATGATGTCGCCCGGATCGGAGTTTTCACGGATCACGGCGCTCCTCGGAGCTGCGCCCATAACCGCGCCGATCTCCATGCGCTTCGCCACGTAATCCGGATGATAGATTTCCTTGACATAGCCGGTCGCCAGACCGATCTGGTTGCCGTAGGAGCTGTAGCCGTGCGCCGCCTCGCGCACCAGCTTCTTCTGCGGCAGCTTGCCCTT